>JBAVQT010000084.1:0-5178 GCA_049694295.1 Candidatus Acidiferrales bacterium | reverse complement strand
GAACCGTAGTGCACGGCACGATGCAGCTTTTCGAGTTCGTCGTCCACGTGGGAAGTCGTGGCGGAATTGCCGATGTTAGCGTTGATCTTACAAAAAAAAGCCACGCCGATGCCCATGGGTTCGAGATTGCGATGATGGATATTGGCGGGAATGATGCCGCGGCCGCGGGCGATTTCGTCGCGAACAAGTTCGGGCGCGAGTTTTTCGCGCTGCGCAACGTAGATCATTTCCTCGGTGATTGCGCCCTTACGCGCGAAATGCATTTGCGAGAAATTTTTTGCGCCCGCGCCGTCGCTCGCAATTTGCGCGCCTCCGTTCATCGCTGCCCCGCGCTTTTCAATCCACGCATCACGCATTGCCATTGGAATCTCCCGTTTGCACCCGGAAGCGCGTCGCGGCGCGCCGGGAAAGCGACATTATCGCACTGCGATTGGAGCGGAGCAACTTGCGCAGCAGTTGGGGCGCTGCCGTAAGCGAGCTGCGAGCATCCCCTCGGCTCGAACGCAAGCTGCGCCACGATGCATTCGACGCTGGTAACGCTAGAGGTCGCGGAGACTATGGGCTTCAAGTAGAATGTCTCGATAGAGCGATACTGGGAAATCTTCGATTCCGGACAATTCAACAAACGGTCGAATGCGGGCAATTTGAAATCTCTCGCCAGAGCGTTGCTTCACGATAGTTTTCGGACTGGAATCACGCTGAAAGGTTTCGACGGATTGCTGGAAGCGGTGGGCGGAGCGCTGCTGTGGTTCGTGCCACCGTCTTCGATGACGCTTTGGGTGCGCGAGCTATGCGTGCACGAACTTTCGCGCGACTCGCGGGACTTCATCGCGGTCCACCTTCTGCACGTCACGAATCGATTGGCGCAGACCGATCCGACGTTCGCGTCGATTTACCTGATTTCGCACGGGCTGACCAAAGCGCTGCTGGTGGTCGCGCTTTGGATGAATAAATTGTGGGCTTACCCGCTGACGGTGGGAGTGTTCGGTGCGTTCATGGTGTATCAGATGTATCGCTACATGCACACGCGCTCGGTGTTCCTGCTGGTATTGACGATCTTCGACGCGCTGGTGGTGTACCTGACGTGGCAGGAATATCAGGTGCAGAAGTCGGAGCGAGGGCAGAAGTGATCGAAAATTTTCGCCTGCGAGTATTTCGCACGGTCGCAGAAAAAATGAATTTCCGCGAAGCGGCCGAAGCACTCTATCTGACGCAACCAGCCGTGACGCTGCAGATCAAGACTCTCGAGCAGGAACTCAACACCCAGCTTTTCGACCGCGGCGGCAGTCGCATCACCCTGACCGACGCCGGCCGCACGCTGCTGAAACATTCGAAAAAGATGGCGGCCATCGCCGCAGCCGCCGAACGCGAGCTTGCTCGATTGAAGGGCGAAGAGCAAGGCGCGCTGCGAATTGGAGCTTCCACGACTATCGCGCAGTATCTTCTGCCGAAACTCGCAGGCGATTTCGCGCGGATGCACCCGCAGGTTTCATTTTCGGTGGTCAGCGCGAACACCGAAAAAATTGCGGACCTGATGCTGAGGGGAGAAATCCCACTGGGCCTGGTGGAAGGCCCTGTCCTGCGCCGCGGAATCCGCAGCGAACCGTTTCTTACGGATGAAATCGTTGCCATCTTGCCGGCTCGCCACGAATGGGCCGGCCAAATCCTGACGATTGCGCAAGTAGCCGCGGAGCCTTTGATTTTTCGCGAGCGCGGATCGGGAACTCGGCGTGTGGTGGAAGCGGCGTTGGAAAAAGCGGGCGTGGTAACGAAAAAACTGCGCGTGGCGATGGAATTGGATTCCACTGAAGCGATCAAAGCTGCCGTCGAGGAAGGCCTGGGCGTGGGATTCGTATCCACCCGAGCGATCCGCAAGGAATTGAAACTGGGAACGCTGCGCGAAGCCGATGTGAAGGATCTGATAATTCGCAGGGATTTTTCGGTGGTATCGAAGCGCGGGCCGGAGCTGGACGGGCTGGCGGCGGGGTTTCTGCAGTATCTTCGGGCCATATTTACGCGAACCGCGGTGAAGCACACGCGGGGCAACCGGGCCACGCTTTAAGCTTGCCGCGTCTTTGGGACATATTTACGCGAAGCGCGGGGAGCACGTGCGGCTCGATCGCGCGGCGAAACCTAGCCATGCGATAAGTCAGCAAAGTCCTCGGGCCGTATTTACGCGAACCGCGGTGAAGCACACGCGGCGCAACCGCGCCGGGCGATAAGGCTGCATCATTCCTCATAACAATTGCTGCTTGGACCCGGAACAGGCGCGCCTGCCATGCTCGCTGCCATGCGGATCGACCCTAAAATTCTATTTTTTGCCGGGCTGATCGTGTGCGCGAGCGGACTGCTTTCGCCGGCGATCGCTCTTTCGTGCGGCCTCGCTTACGGATTATCGTTCGCGCATCCCTACCAGGCGGATAGCCGCGATCTTTCGCGTTTTTTGCTGCAGGCGTCGGTGGTGGGCTTGGGATTCGGGATGAATCTGCAGGAAGTGATGCGGGCCGGGCGCAGCGGCTTTGCGTACACGGCGATGAGCATCGCGTTTGCGCTAGCGATCGGGCTGACGCTGGGTTTGCTGCTGCGCGTGGATCGAACCGCATCGTTTCTGATCACCGCGGGCACGGCGATTTGCGGAGGAAGCGCGATTGCGGCCATTGCTCCGATCATTGAGGCGAACGACGAAGAGACGGCAGTCTCGCTGGGAACGATTTTCATATTGAATTCGATCGCACTGCTCATTTTTCCCGGGTTTGGATGGGCGCTGCATCTATCGCAGCAGCAGTTCGGACTGTGGTCGGCGCTGGCGATTCACGACACGAGTTCGGTGGTGGGGGCGACGGCGCGATACGGGGCGGTGGCGCTGGTGGTGGGGACGACGGTGAAGCTGACGCGGGCGCTGTGGATCGTACCGATGTCGGTGGGCGCGGCGGTGATGCATCGGTCAAGAAGCGCGAAGGACGCCAACGGAACGAAGAGCCGGATTCGGTGGCCGTGGTTCATCTTATTTTTCGTGCTGGCGGCGATGGTTAACACGTACGCCCCGCATCTAGGGCCAGCGACGCAGGCATTATATCGACTGGGGAAATTGGGACTGACGGCGACGCTGTATCTGATCGGGACGGGAATTTCGTGCGCGACAGTGAAGCAGGTGGGGGTGCGTCCGATGCTGCAGGGAGTAATTCTGTGGATTTTGGTGGGCAGCACGTCACTCTGGCTGATCGTGAAGGGCGTGATCTCGCTTTCGTGAGCAAGCCAGAAAGCGCGAGCCGATATCCGGCGCGATCAAGATTGCGGCCCAGTGCCGAGGCGAGTTGGAACATCGAAAAAGTGCATCAAGAAATGGAAATTGAAGGCGAAGAATTGGCGAAGAAAAGAGGGTCAAAACAGGACGTTAACTAGGTCAACCTAGTTGACCTTAAATCCCGGTGCAAACCGGGGTTTGGTGACGACTTTTGCCGACTTTTTGGCCACTTCTTGCACACCCGCGTGGAATCCGCGATTTGAACCCATGAAGGGGCGGCACGGCGTCAATCGAAGGGCAGGCCAGTGTAGTTTTCGGCGAGGGAGAGGGAGGCGGCGCGAGAGGTGGTGAGGTAATCGAGTTCGGCGATCTGGCGGCGATGGTCGAAGGGATTTTCGTCGGGGAAGCGGTGAAGCATGGAGGTCATCCACCAGGAGAAGCGCTGCACTTTCCAGACACGGCGAAGGCAGATTTCGGAGTAGCGATCGAGAAGCGCGACGCTGCCAGAGGAATAAAATTCCGCAAGAGCGCGCGCGAGGATACGAACGTCAGAGATGGCGAGATTCATGCCCTTGGCACCGGTGGGCGGGACGATATGGGCAGAATCGCCGGCGAGAAAGAGACTGCCGAAGCGCATGGGCTCGACGACGAAGCTGCGCATGCCGGTAACACCTTTCTGCAGGATAGGTCCATCGTTAAGTTGCCAGCCACGATCATCGGCCAGGCGGGTGCGCAGCTCCTGCCAGATGCGATCGTCGGACCACTCGCGAATATCTTCCTCGGGCGCGCACTGAAGATAAAGGCGCGTGAGACGCGGGGAACGCATGCTATGGAGAGCGAAGCCACGCTGGTGATGGGCGTAAATCAGTTCTTCGGAGGACGGCGCGGCCTGGGCCAGAATGCCGAGCCAGCCGAAGGGATAAGTGCGATCGAAGACGGTGAGAGCACCGGCGGGAACGCTGGGGCGGCAGACGCCGTGGAAGCCGTCGCATCCGGCGATGAAGTCACATTCGAGCTGGTGGCGCGCGCCAGCGTGGACGAAATTGATTTTAGGCCTGATCTTGGGATGAGCTTGCGTTGAAGAAGGCGCGAAATCGTGAACGCTGAGATCGGAAACTTCAAAAAACAGAGGAGCACCGGCGGCGAGGCGAGCGTTGATTAAATCCTTGGTGACTTCCTGCTGGCCGTAAATGGTGATGGAGCGGCCGCCGGTGAGTTCAAACATATCGATGCGGTGGCCCTGGCGATTGAAGCGCAATTCAATGCCGTGATGAATCAGTCCTTCGCGCTGCACGCGCTCGCCCAGGCCGGATTGGACGAGGAGATCCACGGTGCCTTGCTCGAGGACTCCGGCGCGGACGCGGTCTTCGCAATATTCGCGGGTGCGCGATTCGAGGACGACGGATTCGATGCCCTGCAAATGAAGCAGGTGCGCGAGAACGAGGCCGGCGGGACCGGCACCGACGATTCCGATTTGGGTGCGCATGGGGCGGAGTGAATTCCTTCGGCGGTCAGCTTAGCCGCATCGGTTTCGGATTGGCGGGATCGGTGTAGTCATAGAAGCCGCGCCCGGCTTTGCGGCCGTTCCAGCCGGCCCGGACCATGCGCTTGAGGAGGGGCGGGGAGGCGAAGCGGCGCTCCTTGAACTCGTCGAACATGATGAGGGCGATGTAGTGGGTGGTGTCGAGGCCGACGAAATCGAGGAGGGTGAGCGGGCCCATGGGATGGCCGCAACCGAGCTTCATGGAGTTGTCAATGTCTTCGATCGAGCCGACGCCTTCTTCGAGCGCGCGAATGGCGTCAAGAAGATAAGGAACGAGCAGACGATTGACGATGAAGCCGGTGCGGTCGGTGGTGCGCACGGCCGTCTTGCCGATTTTCGCGGCGAAGGCCAGGGCCTCGTCATAGACCTGGGGATCGGTGGCGATGGTGCG
>JBAVQT010000083.1:0-2007 GCA_049694295.1 Candidatus Acidiferrales bacterium | reverse complement strand
GAGCAGGCCCGCCGCGCGCCGCTGGGCGACGGCGTCCATCATCATCACGATGAGATCGTTTACGTCTCCGGCGGAGACGGCGCGACCAGCGAAGGCGAATTCTACGAAGCGCTCAACGCCGCCAGCGGCAAGCGCCTGCCGGTGTTGTTTCTGATCGAGGACAATGGCTACGCGATTTCGGTGCCTGTGGAAGTGCAGACGGCGGGCTCCAGCATCTCGAAGATCGTGGCGAATTTTCCGAATCTGCATGTCGAGGAATGTGACGGCACCGATCCGCTGGCGAGCTACGCGGCGCTGGGCCGCGCCGCAGCGCATTGCCGGACGCGATTAGGACCCGCCCTGGTGCACGCGCATGTGACGCGGCCGTATTCGCATTCGCTCTCTGACGACGAGAAACTCTATCGCACCGAAGCGGAGCGCGACGAGCAAGTGCGCCGCGATCCGATTCCGAAATTCGGTCTGTTCCTGGTGCGCGAGGGAATTCTGGAGGAGAGTGAACTCGAAGTCTTGGAATCCGAAGTGGACCGCGAAGTGGTGGACGCGGTGGACCGGGCGCTCGCGGCCGAGTTGCCGGAAAAGGAATCGATTTATCAGTTCGTGTACTCGCCCGACGTGGACCCAGCGGGCAGCCAGTTCGTCACTACGCCGAAACCGCAGGGCGGCCCGAAGACGATGGTGGAAATCGTCTCGGCCACCCTGCTGGATGAAATGGAGCGCGACGAGCGCGTGCTGGTCTTCGGCGAGGACGTGGCGGATTGCAGCCGCGAAGAAAGTCTCGCCACCGTGAAAGGGAAGGGCGGCGTCTTCAAGGCCACCGCGGGCTTGCAGCGGAAATTCGGATCGGCGCGCGTGTTCAATACGCCGCTGGCGGAAGCGGCCATCGTGGGGCGCGCCATCGGAATGGCCACGCGCGGGCTGAAGCCCGTGCCCGAGATTCAGTTTTTCGATTACATCTGGCCGGCCATGATGCAGATCCGCGACGAACTAGCCGTCATGCGTTGGCGTTCGGCGGGAGCTTTCAAGGCCCCGGTGGTGATCCGCGTCGCCATCGGCGGATATTTGACGGGTGGCGCGATTTATCACAGCCAGTGCGGCGAGGTGTTCTTCACCCATCTTCCGGGGCTGCGCGTGGTGATGCCTTCCACCGCCCTGGACGTTTGCGGACTCTTGCGCACGGCCATCCGCTCCGACGATCCCGTGATGTTCCTCGAGCACAAGCATCTCTATCGCCAGCCGTACAACCGCACAATATATCCAGGGCCCGATTTCACCATCCCGTTTGGCAAGGCGCGAGTGGTGCGCGAGGGCACGGACGTCAGCATCGTCACCTACGGCGCCGTCGTGCATCGCGCCGAAGTAGCCGCGGCGGAGCTCGAACGTCAGGGAATTTCGACCGAGGTGATTGACCTGCGCACTCTCAGCCCCTACGACTGGGAAGCCGTGGCGGCGACGGTGCGGAAGACCAACCGCATAATCGTGGCGTATGAGGACACGCTCTCCTGGGGCTATGGCGCGGAAATCGCGGCGCGAATAGGCGATGAATTGTTCGGTGAGTTGGATGCGCCGGTGCGTCGCGTGGCCGCGACGGACACCTATTGCGCCTACCAGCCCAAACTGGAAGACGCCATCTTGCCGCAGACCGAAGACATCGTTCGCGCCGTGAAGGAATTGGCGGAATACTAGGCTGGTCTGGCGCTCCAGCCACGACCGAGCAACCTTCCGGCGCAACCAATCGTGTTCGTTTCAGGAAACTTTTTCGGGTCTTGCTTCGTACCTATATTTGCAAGCATTTACGGCGCGCTGGCGAGGGCCGGCGCGGGAGGGTGTGAAGATGAATTGTCCTAATTGTCGGCGAGAGATCGCTGAATATTCCAATTTTTGCTATTTCTGCGGAGCGCGCCAGGGTCGCGCAGCGGCTCCCGGAGCGCCGGTGCAGAGGCGGCTGATGCGTTCGGCCACCGATTGCAAGATCGCCGGCGTTTGCGGCGGGATCGCGGCATACATGGA
>JBAVQT010000082.1:0-7480 GCA_049694295.1 Candidatus Acidiferrales bacterium | reverse complement strand
ACGGCGCGCGGCGCGGCCGGTTTGCCCGGCGCGGCTTCCGTGGTGATCACGATCGGCAAAATGAATTCGTCGGTGAGATCTTTTTCGTAGCTCGCGCGCACCGCGGCCCCGGCATCGGAATATTTCGCGTCCGCCTCGCCATGCGTCATCGCGTGCGCCGCCTTTTCGATGCGTTCCCAGCGGTTGTCGCGGTCCATCGCATAATAGCGTCCGCTGAGCGAAGCAATCTGGCCCACGCCCAGCTCGCGCATTTTTTGTTCCAGCGCGGCGACGAAATCGACCCCGCTGTGCGGCGGCGTGTCGCGTCCGTCCATGAAGCAGTGCACGAAAACGCGCTCCACCTTATGCTCGCGCGCCATTTTTAGCAGCGCGAAAAGATGCTCGATGTGCGAATGCACCCCGCCGTCGCTGAGCAATCCCATAAAGTGCAATTGGCGCTCGCGTCCGCGCGCCATGGCATCGAGCAACAAAGGATGGCGGAAGAAATCTCCGTTCGAAATCAGGTCGTCGATGCGCGTGATGTCCATGTGCACGATCCGGCCCGCCCCGATATTAAGGTGTCCCACCTCGGAATTGCCCATCTGTCCGTCGGGCAGCCCCACGGCTGGTCCGGACGTGTGAATCAGCGTGTTGGGGAACTCGCGGACCAGGCGGTCATAATTCGGCTTGCGTGCCAAAGCGATAGCGTTACCCGCGGTTTCGGCGCGGAAACCCCAGCCGTCAAGGACGGTGAGGATGATCGGTTTCGGAATTTTTGCGGGCATTTTCTGGTTTTGCCTTTGGTGTGCCGGGAGCCTGGCGAGCGGTCGGAACGGCCCCGGTCCTCATATTTATTTTGTTTTGATCGCGACGAATTCAAATCGCGTGATGTTCCACTGAAATCGCCGGAACCCGGCGTCCGTCTGGCGCCCTGGCTTTTGCTGGCGCGCGGAGAACCATGAAACGCACCGGCAATTTAGGTTAGCACAGGAAAAGCGCGTTGAAGCGAGCCCACATCGGTTGGCACACCGCCGAGATGCTCGAATACGTCTATCTTGTCGCGCCAATCGCTGAGAAAAAGTGACACGGCGTCCAAGCCGGCGCTGCCTCAACTCACGGCGTGGATGAAATCGGCGAGCAGGCCGTAAGCCGGTGCCAGCGCGCCGCGCTCGTATTCGTGCTCGATCAGCGAGAGGCCGAAGACGTCGAGATCGAAGCGGATGGCGGACTCGCTACCGTCGAGTTGAGCGAGAGGATCGGAGAACGGAAGCTGCTCGGGACCGACGCTCGCGCGGACCGAGCCGTCGGCATTGCGCTGAGCGCGGCACACCAATTTATAGCGGCGCCCGGCGGCAGCAGCGGAGCGAATATCGGCCGGCGAAATCGCGCGGATTCCGGTGCGCTCAATTTGATCGAGCGTGAGCCGCGCGTCCATCAGCACGATGGCCAGCGCGGCAACTTTCACCGCCGCGTCCCAGCCATCGAGATCGGCCGAAGGATCGGTTTCGGCGATGCCCATCTGCTGCGCGCGAAGTACCGCTTCATCCAGCGTCGCGCCCTTTTCCATTTCGGTGAGCACCACGTTGGTCGTGGCGTTGAGCACGCCGCGAAAGCCGCGCAGTTCGGTGGCCGGCAGCGAATGCGGAAACATCGAGAAGATGGGCGTGCCGTCCATCACCGCCGACTCGAAAAGGAATTTGCGGCCCTTGGCGCGCGCCAGATCGCGCAGCTCGCGGTAAGCATGCACGATGGGCCCCTTGTTTGCGCTTACGGCATGCGCCCCCGATTCGATCGCCGCGCGGATATGGTCGGTGGCGGGCTGCCCGGTGCGCCAATCGAGCGAGGTGGCTTCGAAAAATACTCCAGGATCGGCCGTGCACAGCCACTGATGAAGATTCTGCGCGCGTTTCCACATCGGCGTTTCGGGAAATTTATTTTCGAGCAGCGCGACCGCGTCCAGCCCCGCCGGATCGGCAATCCAACCCAGCCGCCGCGAAGCCACACCCGTAAGTCGCCATTCTACGGCGTAGTCGCGCCGCAATATTTCCCGCTTCGCCAGCAGCAAACGCACAAATTCCTTACCAACGTTGCCGAACCCCACCAGAGCTAGGTTGTAAGTGCGGATTGGAGTTCCCCTCCGAAATGCCGAAGAGCATAACCTATAAGCAAATCGCCGCCGAGGTCGCTGTCTCAACGCCGCCCGATGCAAAGACTGATGCATCGGCTGCGACTGCCGCGCGTGAAGAACTATTGAACCGCCAGCGCCTTGCGTCCGGGGAAGCGGGCCGCGGAGCCGAGTTCTTCCTCGATGCGCAGGAGCTGGTTGTACTTCGCGATGCGGTCGGTGCGCGAGGCGGAGCCGGTCTTGATTTGTCCCGCGCCGAGTGCGACAGCCAAATCGGCGATGAAGGGATCTTCGGTTTCGCCGGAGCGGTGCGAAATGATCGAGGCGTACTTGTTCTTGCGGGCCATCTCGACGGCTTCGATGGTCTCGGTGACGCTGCCGATCTGATTCAGCTTGATCAAAATCGCGTTGGCGATGCCTTCCGAAATCCCACGCGAGAAAATCTTCGGGTTGGTGACGAAGATGTCGTCGCCGACAAGTTGGATTTTCTTCCCCAGCTCGCGAGTCATGTGTTTCCAGCCGTCCCAATCGTCTTCGGAAAAGCCGTCCTCGATCGAAACGATGGGATATTGGCGCACCCATCCAGCCCAGAATTCCGCCATCTGTTCGGATGTGCGCGCGGACTTGTCGGATTTCTTGAAGATATATTTTTTTGACGCTTTGTCGTAAAACTCGCTGGCCGCCGGATCCAGCGCGATGGAAATCTGCTCGCCGGGCCTGTATCCAGCGGCAGTAATGGCTTCGAGAACGCGTTCGAGAGCCTCTTCGTTGGATTTGAGATTCGGCGCGAATCCGCCTTCATCGCCCACGGCCGTCGAGTAGCCGTTTTTCTTCAGCACCGATTTCAGATGGTGAAAAACTTCCACGCCCCAGCGCAGCGCTTCGCGAAAACTTGGCGCGCCCAGCGGCATCACCATGAATTCCTGCACGTCCACGGAATTATCGGCGTGAGCGCCGCCATTTAGAATATTCATCATCGGGACGGGAAGCAGATTGGCGGAAGCATCTCCGGAATATTTCGCCAGATACTTGTAAAGAGGTTGTCCAGCGGCAGTTGCGGCGGCGCGAGCGGCGGCCATGGAAACGGCCAGAATTGCGTTGGCGCCGAAATTGGATTTGTTGGGTGTGCCGTCGGCCTGGATCATGCGGGCATCGAGAGCGCGCTGGTCGGCGGCGTCCAGCCCGGTGACTGCCTTGGCGATCTCATTGTTAACGTGTGCGACCGCTTTCTGGACGCCCTTCCCGAGGTAGCGGGACTTGTCGCCGTCGCGCAGCTCGATGGCTTCGTGCTCGCCGGTGGAAGCGCCGGAGGGAACTGCGCCGCGGCCCAACGCTCCGCCCTCGAGGCGCACATCGGCTTCCACGGTAGGATTTCCGCGCGAGTCGAGAATTTCGCGCCCCCGCACGCTAACGATCTTGGTGGACATGAAAAGAATTTCTCCCTTTTTGAAGTGCGATGATTTTATCGAACACCAATGACGACAGCGCACCAAGCGCCGAAAGAATTTTAGCGGACCCGGTGGAAACGCGGAAGCCTATTCCGGTTCTTCGAGCATCGATTCGGGACGAACCACTACCACCACGCCGCCCTCTGATACCGAATAGTGCGCGCGATCGGATTCCAGATCGTAGCCGATCACCGTGCCTTCGGGCAGGCTTACATGGCGGTCGATGATGGCGCGCCGGATGCGGCAGTGCCGGCCGATATTGACGTGGTTGAAGACGATGCAATCGTCCAGATCGGCGTAGCTGTTCACCCGCACATCGTAGCCGAATACCGAGCGGTTCACGCGGCCGCCGGAGACGATCGAGCCGCCCGACACGATCGAATCCGTGGCGAAACCCTTGCGATCGGGATCGTTGAAGACGAACTTGGCGGGCGGATATTGATGCTGCCAGGTGTGCAGCGGCCAGCTTTTGTCGTAAAGGTTGAAGACCGGCGACACGGCGCAGAGATCCATATTGGCTTCGTGGTAGGCGTCAATGGTGCCCACGTCGCGCCAGTAGGCGTTCTCTTTTTTGTTTTCGTCGCGGAAGTTGTAAGCGAACACGCGATGCTTTTCGATGATGCGCGGCAGAATATCCTTGCCGAAATCGTGCGCTGAGCTGGGGGATTCCGCGTCGGCGATCAGGATCGGCACCAGCAGTTGCGTGTTAAAGAGGTAGACGCCCATGGAGGCGTTCACCTTGCCGGGATGAATCCGCGATTCCTTGGGAGCGGCCGGCTTTTCCTCGAAGCCCACGATGCGCCAGTTCTGATCCGTCTCGATCACGCCGAAGCGAAGCGCCGCCTCCGCGGTGTCAATTTCAAACGTAGCCACGGTGACGTCGGCGCCGGCCTCCACATGCTGCTCGAGCATGGACTGATAATTCATCTTGTAAATGTGATCGCCGGAAAGAATGAAGACGTAGTTGGATTGCTCGCTGCCGATCGAATAGATGTTCTGGTAGACGGCGTCGGCCGTCCCCTGATACCAGTGCTGCGAGACGCGCATCTGCGGCGGCAGCACCTCGATGAATTCGCCCAGGCCCATCAGCGTGGACCAGCCGCGCCGCACGTGCCGATTCAGGCTGAGTGCTTTGTATTGCGTGAGCACGAAAACGCGGCGCAGATCGCTGTTCAGGCAGTTGGAGAGCGTGATGTCAATAATCCGGTAGACCCCGCCGAACGGGACGGCCGGCTTGGCGCGATCGCGCGTGAGAGGCCAGAGCCGCTCGCCCTGGCCGCCGGCCAGCAGAACACCGATTGCGTTGCGCATCAGGGGCATAGGGGACCCTTTCCCGAAAGCGGGAGCCGAAAGAACGGCCATTGTACAGCAACGTGGTGCAGCAACGTGTCGTAAGCTGTCGCAAAGTACAGCAAGGTACAGCAAGCTACCCCAAACTCCAACGAGAGTCGGCGGAGGCAGGGAAGCAGATCTGGAGCGTGGAGCGGATCTGGCGGCTGTCTTCGGCGCCTGCTGATTACCAATCGGTAAGTACAAAAGAATTCGGGGGGCCTTGCACGATTTAAGCCTTGACTTAGAGGGTAGCCTTCGATAGAAGCAATGAGTAATTGCCGGTTCGGGTAGGACCGGATAGACTGGTAACAATTAAAACGCTCGACACACTCAAAAACAAACAGGGGACGGGGGTGAATACGCGTGGCTGAAGTCGTAATTCAAGAGGGAGAGTCGTTGGAGAATGCGCTTCGCCGTTTCAAACGTAAGGTGCAAGGTGAAGACATCATCAAGGAAATCAAAAAGCACAGTTACTACATGAAGCCCGGCGAAAAGCGCAGAGCCAAGGAAGCCCTCTCGCGTAAGCGTCTCCGTAAGAAGCAACGGCGTGAGCAGGATTAGGCGACTGTTTCATTTGGGTCCATCCCAGCAGCTTGGAGATAGCGAGCAGGCGCGGCCTATCGGCGAATTCCGCCGGTAACCGATCAGCCTGTTCGAGATCAAGGCGAGCTGCGCCGCTGCCTGTCTTGTCCCAGCAAGGTTTGGGAGCAGCGAATGGAATACCACGATAAGGTGCTGAAGTGCGCCGAATGTGGGGCTGAGTTCGTTTTCACCGCCGGCGAGCAGATGTTCTTCGCCGATAAGGGCTTCAAGAACGAGCCCAAGCGGTGCAAGGCGTGCAAAGCCAGCCGCGCGCAGGGCAGCGGGTCAGGTAACGGGACCGTTCAACGGGTCGAGACCAAGACCGTTTGCTCGCAGTGCGGGAAGGAAACGACGGTGCCGTTCAAGCCCACGCAGGGACGACCGGTGTATTGCCGCGAATGTTTTCAGCAGCGGCGAACCCTGTCGGCGCCCGGCGCTACGGCATAGTTTTCCGGCGCGCAGCAGCGCGGGAAAACTGAGCGGAACCGTCCGATCCAGCGGCGGATGGCAAGAGATCACGCTTCGGTGCGTTCCGAGATGGCGTCGGAGCCGCCGAGGCGACAACTGGAACGTCTGCGAGCTGTCCCGGGAGGTTGAACCTCCTGAAGACCGAACGAAACGTTCTCTGCGGCATCAAAGCCCTTTTCGCCGGCGGAAAAATCACCCGGCGGAGAGGGCTTTTTCATTTTCAGCCCGATCGCGCGATTATCGAATCGGGGCGCGCTCTACGCCGCGCGCGACGAACGAGCTGGAGCGATCTGACGCAGCGCGGCCAGGAATGTTTCCATTTCGTTTTGCGTGCCCACCGAGACGCGCATGAAATTCGGAAGCGAAGGGAATCGCCGGCCGACCAAAACCTGCCGAGCGCTCAATTGCTCGATGAAGGGCTGAACGTCGCTGCCCATGTCTATCATGAAAAAATTTGCGTGCGATGGGATAAACGACCGGCCGTCTTTCGCGAACTGCGCGAAGAGCCAGTCGCGCGTGCCATTGAGCTTGCGGCGCGTGTCGTTGAGCGAGAGCCGATCGTCGAGGCTGGCCTGTGCGGCGGAGAGCACTGCGGCATTGGCGTTGTCCTGCACGGTTTGCGCGGCCAGGCGAGCGATGACCTGTTTTTCGGCGATGGCATAGCCGAGGCGCATGCCTGCCAGCCCGTAAATTTTCGAGAAGGTGCGCGCCACCACCACGTTGGGATGCGCGGCAATGAACTCAGTCGCTGAGGAGTAGCGCGCGTCTTCGACAAAGTCGAAGTAAGCCTCGTCCACCAGGATCAGCGTGGACGGAGAGACGCCGCCGATGAAAGCGGCCACCTCGTCCCGTGTGACGATGGTCCCCGTGGGATTGTTGGGATTGCAAATGTAGACGACCCCGGTCTTCGAGGTGCACGCGGCAGCCATGCGCGGAAGATCGTGGCGATGATCTGCGGTCAGAGGAATTTTCACGGGATTGGCGTGCAGCACGCCCGCGTAATCGAGAACCGCTTCGAAGGTCGGTTCGGCCGCGACCACATTTTTGGATGGGTCGAGGAACGCGTTGTCGGCCACGCGGAGAATTTCCGTGGATCCGCACCCGATGGCAATGTTGTCCGGCGTCACCCCGTGCTTCTTCGCCAGCGCCGCGACGATTTCGTCGCGCGCCGCCATCGGATAGCGCCCGGCGATGCTGCCGGAGTCGGCCAGCGCGCGCCGCGCCCGCGGCGAGGGACCGTAGGGATTTTCGTTGTAATTGATGCGGACCGGCCCGGCGGTTGCAGCGCCCGGCCCCGCATCCGCTAGCGCCGCATGAGAAGCGGCGAGCGCGGGAGCAGCAGCGCACGCAACAGCCAGCGATTGAGCCAGCGAACGCGAAAAATCTCGGCGCGAAAGATTCGTGGATGCCATGTGTCGCTCCCTGGTGATAATTTCCGTCGCATCATACGTCCCGCTGTCCGCAGCCACAAGCCTCAACAGTTCGCACGCCGCCGCGCGGCGCGAGACTCAAGCGAGCGCCCGGCCGGCGAAGACATGGACGACGG
>JBAVQT010000081.1:0-8564 GCA_049694295.1 Candidatus Acidiferrales bacterium | reverse complement strand
ATGCTACCGTCGCCGCCGGAATTATTGGTGGGCCGATCGCCCCCGCGCGCGCCGCTTTCTCTCCCGTGGATGCAATTAACTCGCGCGTCGTTGCGGACGATCGTGCCAGCCGTTCCGGCCACTTCGCCGCCGCTGTTTGGGTTAGCCGCCCCCGCGTCGCCGAGTGGATCGAGCGCGCTTTGTTCGACGATGGATGGCTCGCCCAGCACGTTGCCACGGAACATTTCTCCACGCTCGAGCTGGCTGCGGTGGCCCGCGCGCTTCACCGCTCCGGCGCCGTCGCCATTTTTTCGAGTGAGCTGGGCTCCGATTCCGACGAACTGGCGCTGCGTTCGATTTTCGGTCCGCAGGCTTTCTTCAGTGCCGCCGAAGATGCCTCTCGCGAACTCTCCACCGAAGACGATCAGGCCATCGCTGCGCGCCTGCTCGATGCGCTTCGCGAATGGCGCGATGCATCTTCCGATAGTTTGTGGAAGGAAAATTCGTGATCGAACTGGCCGCTCTCAACGCGGAGCTCGCGTCGCTGGCTCCTCGGGAGCTCATCGCCCGGTTGCTCGCCGAAAACTCCGGCCCTGCCTGCATCACTTGCAGCTTTCAGGCCGAAGACATGATCGTTCTCGATCTGCTTCGCCAGGTTCGCCCTCGGATTCCAGTGCTCTTTCTGGACACCGGCTACCACTTCGCCGCGACGTATGCCTATCGCGACCGTATGGCCGCGCGCTGGAATCTGAATCTCCAGAACATCGCGGCAAAACAGTCCGTCGCCGCTCAGGAATCGCAATTCGGCATTCTCAATCGCACCGATCCCGGCCGCTGCTGCCACCTTCGCAAGGTCGAGCCGCTTGCTGAGTCGCTCGCGCCTTTCGATTTTTGGTTCACCGGCCTGCGCCGCGAGCAATCACCGACGCGCAAGAATCTCCAGCTCGTCGAGCACCATGCGCTGCCCTCCGGCAAGACGCTGCTGAAGATCAGCCCGCTGGCCGCGTGGGATTGGGCGCGCGTCTGGGAACATACTCGGTTTCACTCCATCGAATATCTCCCACTTTACGACACAGGCTATCGCAGCATCGGCTGCGAGCCCTGCACAACGATTCCCGCGCCGGGCGCGGATCCGCGTTCCGGGCGCTGGGGCGGCGGGAAGCTCGAGTGCGGCATTCATACGTTTTCAAAGAAAGAGGCTTGATGCAGATCGCGGTCGGATTTCTCATCGCGCTGGCCGTCGGCATCACCGGCATCGGCGGCGGCAGTTTCACCGTGCCTGCGCTGATTTTGCTGGTGGGGCTGGCGCCGGCTGAAGCCGTCGGCACTGCATTCGTTTTCGCGGGCGTGCTCCGCCTGATCGCTGCGCCGTTCTATCTTTTCGGCAGGCACGTTCACGGCCGCTACCTCTGGTTGATGCTCCAGGGCGCCGTTCCCGGCCTGCTGATCGGCACCATTTTCTTGCGTTGGATGAACGCCGACGGGAAGAATCCTCTGATCGTGATCTTGCTCGGTCTCATCCTCGCGGCTTCCTCGACCATTTCGTTTGCGCCGCGCGTGCAATATCCCCAGTTCGCCCGCAAGAATTCCCAGTGGCTCCCGTGGCTGGCGCTTCCCATCGGCGTCGAAGCGGGATTTTCTTCCGCGGGCGCTGGCGCGCTGGGCACCGTTTTGCTGCTCAACTACTCCGAAATGCCGCCGCCGCAAGTGGTGGGTACGGACATTCTCTTCGGACTGGTGCTAGCCGTCATCGGCAGCGCGTTCCACTGGAAATTCGGCGCCATTAATTCGCCCGTGCTACTGCAGTTTCTTGCCGGCGGCATTCCTGGCGTGCTGGTTGGCTGCCTGCTGGCTCGCCGCGTACCCGCGCGAAAATTGAAGAGTGTCGTGGCCCTGGTCGCCATCGTTGCGGGATTGCAGCTCGTTTGGAGCGGCGCTCATTCACTGACTGCCAGGCATTCCAGTGTCGCTTCCGGAATATCCTCCGGGAGACCTGGAAGCGGTTCCACGGCCGCCTTTCCCGCCGCAGCTACAGCCGTCGCGCCGGCTGCGCCCGCCAGCGCGCCGAATTAGCGAAACATTCTCAAAAAAAGAAGGCCCGGCTTGCGATTCTCTCGTTCGCCGAGAAAGCTCGCCTGCCGGGCCCGTGGTGACGTCCACGAATTTAGTGGAGAAACGCGATATTGATCCCCGTCGAAAAGATCACGTCATTTGCTTTCGTTCCCAGCACCGGCGGATTCGATACATACCGGTCGCTGATCGTAAGCTGCAATCCAAGCCACTTGTTGAGTTTGGTGACCGAGCCTGCGTCCAGCGAAAAGCGGTACTGTCCGGTGTTCGTGAGGTCCGGATAAAAATAATAGTTCTCCGTCACCACGGTGGCCGCGCCGAATTTGTGCATGAACGCTTCGCCCAGCGTGACGCCCAACAGATTCCGCGTCACAGCTGGAACGATTGGAGGCGTCGCCGTGGCGCTGTACGATTCACGCGTGTAGTTGAGGCCGCCCAACAAATCCAGAGTCGTGTTCGGCGTGTTGATCGCGTGTAAGCCGATGCCGAAGCTGTAAATTTGCCGCAGGTTCAAGAATTGCAGTTCGTCGTGCGTGTAATCGCCGCTCACGAATCCGAAAAGCCTTCCGTCGAAATTCCGGTCGTAGCGTATACCGCCCAAAATCGAATTCGCGGTCACTCCTCCGCCCGGCAAATCGTTGGTGGTGTAGAGGGAAGATTCGGATACCACGATCTCATCCCGCAAAGTCTTCCGGTCGGCTGCGAACCCCGTCGAAAGGTTCGTCGTTTCACTATTGCCGCGCGCCAGAGCGAACCCTAGGTTCACCCCGCCCTTCCAGCCTTCGATCAGGCTCGGGTGCAGGCTCTTTTCGTAGGCTTCCTGCTCGTCCACCGAACGAATGATGGTGATTTGCGCCAGCGGTACCAGCACGTCTCCACCATTCGCAGTGTGAACCGTAAGATTCGTTCCATCGCTGGTCACGTTGCCCGCTACTGTCGCCTTTGCCGGCGTCACCACGTAGAGAGGCTTGTCCGTCGAAATCTCCTTCACTCCGGCCCAGGAAATCTTGATTTCGCCCATGAACTCCGTTTTTAGCGTTATGTCCTTGCCGTCCGAATCCTTGATCGCTCCCGTCAGACGGTCGCCGTTCTTCAGCGTCACCTGATCGGCCGCGACAGAAGATGCCGTGGCGGCCAGCGCCGCTAGCAACAAGAAACACAATCCCGCCCTTTTCATTTTCGTTCCTCGTTTCGATTATTTTTAGAACGTGCCCGGCGTCTGGGCCGCCGCGCTTCAATTTCCACCCGTATTTCGACTCGCAAACCAAGGGGAGTTGCGAGCCGCTTGCAGACCACTATGATATGACACAACACCGCCATGGGTTAGCGCATTTGAGTCTCGCTTCGCCCCCAAATTTTTGTCGGGTTTACTACGGTATTGTTCGGCACCGCGGACCCGGACATTCTTCAATCCGGGCTATCCGGTCCGTATCTCACGTTTTCTCGCCGGTCATTCCTGCTCGACCCGCGCGCGAGCGTCAACGGGTTCTCGAGTCTAAGCGACGTACCTCGTTTGGCAATCCGGTGTCCGCTTCAGCGACACGGTTATCCCGCTTCCGACCATTTTCGCCGCACTTCCGTAACCTGAGCCAGTCATAACAGGCTGAACAAAAAACACTTGCGGGCAAAGAAAATCCGGCCCGCCACGTGCTCCAATACCCACAAATCGCGTTCTCTTGTGATCAGGAGGCTCGTATGACCATCCCCGAGCGCATCCGTGAAACCTGCAACGGCTTGATCGATCCCCAATACCTCCGAGCACGCGAAGACGCCGGCTGGCGCCTGGTGGGCGTCGAATGGGAGCGGCAAACGCCCTCGCCAGGGCCCGCGCCTCAATCCGCGCAGTCTGAATCGCGGACCGAGGCCAAAGCCATCGCTCTTCCCGTCGAATCCCAGCGACTCGATGCTCCCTTGGGTGCGCGCGTCGCTTCCGACTGCGACCATCTTGAAGAGGACCCCGAGGAGATGCAGTTCCTTTTCTCCGTCATGGAGCTGATCATTCAGGATATTTCCATTACCAAGGTAGCCGAAGAGCTCAATCGCCGCGGTTTCCGCAACCGCGCCGGCAACGAATGGGGTCCCATCGCCATTTTTAACCTACTGCCTCGCCTCATCGAGCTGACGCCCCGCATCTTCCGCAGCCAGGAATGGGTGGAGCGCCGCAAACAACTCACGCCGGTCTTCTAGCTTGCGCCTTCGCTCAGACCGCCGACCACCGCGCGCTTGACACTTTGCCCCTGGCGCTACTACAGTGGCCTTTCGCTTCGAGCCATTCCTGGGGTCGGGGTGCGGGTGTCAAATTTAGTTGTTCCTCTCTGAGGAGGTTGCAATGCATCAGCTGTCTCGTTCCCTTCGCTCTCTCTTGATTTTCTCCGCCCTGGTTGCCGCGCTCGCGTTCGCTTTCACGCCTTCCTACGCGCAGGATCAGCCAGCTGAGGCCGCCACGACGTCCAACGCTTCGGTCACCACCGTCGTTTCCGTCCTTGGCCCGAATTATTCCGCTCCGCCTGCCATTGGCAAGAGCGACATCACCGTCTACGAGCGGAAGGACAAGCGCAACGTCACGGGCTGGGTTCCTGCTCAGGGCGACAAAGCCAACCTCGAGCTGGCCATCGTGATTGATGAAGCAGTCGGCACGGAACTCGGCTCGCAATTCGGCGACCTCACCAAGTTCATCAACTCGCTGCCCAGCACCACCAGTGTTGGCATTTATTACGCCAATAACGGAACGGTCCAGGCGGCTTCGCAGTTCAACACCGATCATGCCGCGGTGGCCAAGTCATTGCGCCTACCCATCGGTAATATCGGGGCGTACTCCAGCATCTACCTTTCATTGATGGACCTCGTCAAGCGCTGGCCGGTCACCGGGTCGCGGCGTGAGATTTTGCTGATCGCCGATGGCATTGACCGTTTCCGCGGCGACTTCCCGCAGAGTCCCGACGTGCAATCCACAATCGATCGCGCACAGACCGCCGGGATCCTCATCCACACGCTTTATGCTTCCGGTGTGGGCCGCTTTGGCCACAGCCTCTTCCGCGTCAACATGGGCCAGAGCAACCTGAGCCAGATCGCGGACGAAACGGGCGGCGAATCCTTCTTCCAGGGATTGCAGACTCCCATTTCTTTCGCGCCATATCTGCAGAATCTCGATACCGTGCTGAAGAATCAATATTTCCTCACCTTCGACATGCCGCGCCCGAAAAAAGGCAAAGGACAGCTTCGCACTTTCCGCGTCCGCGCCGAGCAGAAGGGCGTCGAGTTCTCCGCGCCGACCGCTGTTTTTGTGCCTGGTCCGTAAATTCAGGAAGCGCACGTCGAGATCGACGCACTCGAGCCGCACTGGCAGGCGCAGCGAAAGGGTGAGATGAATCGCGGATTTTTTTCGGCTGCTCTCACAGGCAGCGTTCTCATCGCTCTCGCAGCGCCTGTCTTATTTTCGGCTCCGCGCCGCCAAACGAAGTCCCCAGCAGCCTCAAGACCTGTAAACCCCGCGGCAGCCGCCGTTGGCCCTACGGCGCTCTGGAATCCACCGCCCCAGGCGCTTGCTGCGGTCCGCGCGAAATGTTTCGGAGATCCGACGAACCTCGCCGCCTGCTTCGCCGCTGGAATGGAGCACGCTGGTGCGTCATCCGCAGCAGTCGCCTTCACGAAATCCATCCCCAATGACATTGCCTATCTTCGCGCTTTCCGCGGCGCCGGACCTGTCGGCATCGCTTACGTTGAATTTCCCTTTCGCGCCAATGAAAACGAAGGCGTGTTTCTCGTCAACGGCCGTCCGCCCCTCATCAATGTGGACGATCAAAAAGCTTTGCCGATGGAAGCTCTTCGTGCCGATCCCGTCTATGCGGCGCTCGCGAAACAGTTTCCGCAAATCAGTTTCTGGCCCGGCGATCGTTTCCGCATCCAGACTCCGTTCGTCACGCGCGCGCCGGCCGGCGTGCGCATCATCGTCAGCTACATTCTTCGCGAAAGCTGCCACGCCTGCGCCACGGTTGGCTCCGCGCGTTTCGCATTTGATTTCGGCGCCGCGGGAAAATTGCAAAATGTCAGACTGTTCGCAGTCAACCGCGCGGCTGCGCCTTCGCGTGCCGCTGCTTCCACCATGTACGAAATTCACACTTTCGTTGGAAAGCAGTTCACCATCACGCTCGACGCCAACCGCACCACTGGGTATAGATGGGGCCTGGTTGCCGATCCCGACGCCGCTGTCCTCGCCGGGCCCACCACTTCGTATTCCGAATCTTCCGATGGAATCGTAGGCGCGCCCGGTCGTGAAATATGGACCTTCAATCCCGTCGGGAAGGGAATCGTCACCCTCGTTTTTCACTACGCGCGCCCCTTCGAAAAATCTGAAGCACCCGCCAAGACCGCTCGATACAAGATCGTTGTTCAATAGATCTCTTCCCCCCCTTTCCGCACACACGGAAGCTCAACGCATAATTTCTTCGAAAGGGAATTACTTCGGAAAATAAAAAAGCCCCGGTTCGATGGAAATCGAACCGGGGCTGCGCGTTTGTAATTGCTCTTACGACATCGAATGAAGCAGGCCAGAACCCATCTGATCGTGTAACTGCGATTGCTCGCAGCCGATCGAGTCACCGAACTGCCCCCGTGAGAGGGCATGAAGAGCCGTGTCTGTGACACTACAGACCGTGCTCCCTTTTCTTTTAGAAAGGAGGTGATCCAGCCGCAGGTTCTCCTACGGCTACCTTGTTACGACTTCACCCCAATCATGAGTCATACCTTGAGCGCCTGCCTCCTTGCGGTTGGCACAGCGATTTCTAGTACAACCCACTTTCGTGATGTGACGGGCGGTGTGTACAAGGCCCGGGAACGTATTCACGGCGTCGTTCTGATACGCCATTACTAGCGATTCCGGCTTCATGCAGTCGAGTTGCAGACTGCAATCCGAACTGAGCGCGCTTTTTTGCGATTAGCTCCCCCTCGCGGGTTCGCGACGCTTTGTGGCGCGCATTGTAACACGTGTGTAGCCCTGGACATAAAGGCCATGCTGACTTGACCTCATCCCCACCTTCCTCTCCGTTATCCGGAGCAGTCCTCATAGAGTTCTCCCTTGCGGGTAGCAACTATGAGTAAGGGTTGCGCTCGTTGCGGGACTTAACCCAACACCTCACGGCACGAGCTGACGACAGCCATGCAGCACCTCTACACAGGTCCCTTGCGGGAAGTCCCCATTTCTGGGAATGGTCCTGTGCGGTTCAAGCCCAGGTAAGGTTCTTCGCGTTGCGTCGAATTGAACCACATGTTCCACCGCTTGTGCGGGCCCCCGTCAATTCCTTTGAGTTTCAGCCTTGCGACCGTACTCCCCAGGCGCATGACTTAACGCGTTAGCTACGGGACTTGCCCCGTACAGGGCAAACCCCAAGTCATGATGGTTTAGGGCTAGGACTACCAGGGTATCTAATCCTGTTTGCTCCCCTAGCTTTCGTCCCTCAGCGTCAGTTGTGATCCAGCGAGCCGCCTTCGCCTCGGATGTTCCTACGGATATCTACGCATTTCACCGCTACACCCGTAATTCCACTCGCCTCTCTCACACTCGAGCATGGCAGTTTCGGCAGCAGCCTCTGGGTTAAGCCCAGAGATTTCACTACCGACTTGCCACACCGCCTACGGACCCTTTACGCCCAGTAATTCCGAGCAACGCTGGCCCCCTACGTTTTACCGCGGCTGCTGGCACGTAGTTAGCCGGGGCTTCTTATACCCGAACCGTCAAACCCTTGCGGGCATTCTTCCGGGTCGAAAGGGGTTTACACTCCGAGAAGCTTCATCCCCCACGCGGCGTTGCTGCATCAGACTTTCGTCCATTGTGCAAGATTCCCCACTGCTGCCTCCCGTAGGAGTCTGGACCGTGTCTCAGTTCCAGTGTGGCCGGCCAACCTCTCAGTCCGGCTACCGATCATTGCCTTGGTGGGCCGTTACCCCGCCAACTAGCTAATCGGCCGCGGATCCCTCTTCTGGCGACTTGCGCCTTTGAAAACAAAAGCATGAGCCCTCGTTTTGTTATGCGGTATTAGCCCAGTTTTCACTGGGTTATTCCCCACCTGAAGGAAGGTTATCCACGTGTTACTCACCCGTTCGCCACGCGCCCACCTGTATTGCTACAGGCTGCGCGTTCGACTTGCATGTGTTAAGCACGCCGCCAGCGTTCGCTCTGAGCCAGGATCAAACTCTCGTTTGAGACCTGATGTTTCGACCGTCTCGGCCCTTAGGCCGCCACGATCGGAACGAACTGTTTAAATCGCTCGGTTTATCAATGCCCGCCGAAGCGGACATCGAAAATCAATGTCTGCCGAAGCAGACACTGAAACTCAATCCTCTCCATCCCGGATCACTCCGGTACGCAGAGTCAAACCAAACGGGTTCTGGCTTGTTTCACTCGATTGTCAAAGAGCAGATCATCCCAGGCCAGCTGGAAGGACTACAGACGAACCCCAATCCTACAGAAAGCATCGATTTATGTCAATCAGCTTTTTCCCGAAAAAAACACCGCTGTG
>JBAVQT010000080.1:0-8221 GCA_049694295.1 Candidatus Acidiferrales bacterium | reverse complement strand
CCGTCTCCGCCGGAGACGTAAACGATCTCATCGTGATGATGATGGACGCCGTCGCCCAGCGGCGCGCGGCGCGCCTGCTCGAAGGCTTTCGGAAACTGCTCGTAGTACAGCGACGCTTCCGCCGCTCCGACCGCCTGCACCCACTGGGTTCCGGTCGGCGACGAGCGCGAAACGATGTTCCACTTCGCGTGGCCCCAATGCGAAGGCATTTGGCGCCCGCCGGATGCCGGGTCGTCCTTGGCGCCGACTCCCTGCAAGAGCATTTCGTAAGGCGTCACGCCCAGAGCAAGCACCAGCGCGCGGTCGCGATAGTACGGATACACCCAGTCGTAGCCGGATTTCAGGACCAGGCTGGCCGCTGCCAGGACAGCTTCGTGGCCGGCGCCGCTAATCTGAAAAAATATTTTGTTTTGTCTTTTGAGTTGGATTTCGCGGTCGTCGAGCCGCCGCGAAAGATACATGGTGCGGTACGTTCGAATCAAGGTCTCGCGATCGAGCCCCTGATACTTCGAAGCGTCAAATCTCGCCGTCTTCACTTTCGCCTGAGAAGCCATCGGCCCCTTCCGCCCCAACAGCAGGTCAGCCGCCCGCGGACGACGCGTTCGCGGCCCATTATAGCCAATCAGGCGCCACGCGTCGCGCGCCTCTCCGAGCTCACTCGAGCGATTCCCACTCCTCCGCCGTCTTCCCAAACTCCGGATCGCCCGGCCGGATGGTCTCGCCCTCCGCCGATTTGAAAGGCTCTTCGGTGGGTATGCGGTCGAGCCAACGCTGCAGCGAGAGTTTCTCGTGGTCGGAAAAATCCAGCCGCACTATCACGCGGACGCGCTCGTCGCGGCCCTCTTCCTTGGCCGCCGCTTTCTTCTTGGTCTTCGCGGCTTTCTCTTCGGTGGTTCCTTCCGCTTCGTTTTCTTCGCGGTCAAACTTCAGCTGCAGCTTGTTCCCCAGCCGGTATCCCTGCTTCCATGCGTCAATCCGGTGACGCGCCTGCTGGGCCGCCTCTTCATTTTTGCCGAAATCGAAAACCATATAGGAATGTGCCATACCTCATTCTATAGCGGCTCCCGCACATTTATGTCAAGCTTCCGTCGCCCCGAGTTAGTCTCAATTGGAAGGCAATGAATACCACAGCAATAGCAGGGCGATACCAATGCCGAGAAAAGCGATTCGAGCTGCTAGCTGGTTCTCAAACGGTCTCCCAGTGCGTCCACGATAAATCTTCTTGGGTAGTGAGAAACCGAGAATTCATAGTACGGAAAAGATCAACAAGAATGGCTCTTTTACCTTCATCGAGATTTCCCGGCCCTCAGCCCTGGCGCGCCACGCGTGGGTCCAATCGGAATGGTTGCGCCCCGCCAATTCTTATTTTCCCGAAGTCCGCATGCGCGGGATTTAGCAGAAAATTGTTCTCCTCGGGAATCACTGCACTCGGCACCTTCAGTACCGCCGACTCGCCTGCTGCCACCCACCGATCACCGATTGCCTGCACTTCCTTCATCGGTGGCTCGGCCCGCCAGCCGCCCAGCAGCCCCCGCACATCCAGCGTCTGAATCAGCAAGGGTTCGATCCGCACTTCAAACAGGACATAAGACTGCAACGCCTCGGCCGACTCCAAGTGCACCAGCAACTCCAGCGCCGCAAGAGACCTGGATTCCGCCGTGTAAACTATCGCCACGCCCGGCGAATTCCATCTTCCTCCATAGAGCCGGGCTCCCTCGCCGTCAAAGGCTCGGCGCGCCAGATACTGCTTGACGATGCGGAACGTCCTCACGCTCACGCGAACACACCGTGCTCCAGCCGCCCGATCATCGTCTCCACGTCGCGCGCCCCGAGATCAAATCGCGAGTATTCCAGCGGCGTCCGATTTCCCAGTGCCTTCTTCGGGGTGGTGAGCCAGTTCAGCGCCGCACGCATGTCGCCGTCGAACAGTTGCACGGTTTTCTCGTACACTCCTGATACGCGCAGCAATCGCTCGGACTCGTCCGGCCCCAGCCGCCCAGTCACCCGCCGGCGCGCCAGAGTTCGCTCTGGAATTTCGATCAGCGAGGCGATCCGAGCCGTTGAAAGCCCCGTCTCCTCGGCAAAATGCTCCAGCGCCTTGAACGGCAGCCCCCTTTGCACGGCGTGAATTAAATCGCCCGTAGCCCGTGCGCCGAGGCCCAGGCTCGCTCCGCGCGATCCATACTGCGTCGTTCGAGGAGCGTTCTCCGCGGGCGCCGGTTCTGTTTCCGCAACCTTCCGTGCCAATGTCTGTCTCATGCCTGTAGCATACGCCTTTCTGCCATATTGTCAACTTTACCGTGCCATCTGGCGTACCGGACTATTCCTGCAACGCTGCGCCGCCCGCTTCTTCTCAGAAATACGCCAGCCACTCCCCGGTTGCGCCGCCTCGCGCATCGTGTTAGCCTCAGCGAACAAAAAGCGAAGTGCACGCAGCGGCGATTTGGCGGTCACGAGTCACCAATCGCAAGTCACGAGTCACGAAAGGCGCCCATGACCCCAACCTCGCAATCAGGCGCAGCCGCCCAACTGGCGGTCCGCTCCTACAATACGCTCGACACCGTCCGCGAAGTCCTCACCGATCTCGCCGCCCGCTATCGCTCCGACGAAGTGCTCACCGCGATCAAACATATTCCCGCGCGCGAAGCGCAATACCGCGCGCTGCCCGAATGGCTTCGCCCGGAACTGGCGGCTGCCTATCGCGCCAAAGGCATCGAGCGCCTTTACTCCCATCAGGCTGCCGCGGCCGCGCTGGCGCGCGCCCAAAAAGATTTCGTAGTGGTCACGCCCACGGCCTCGGGAAAAACTCTGTGCTACAACCTGCCGATCCTGAACTCCGTGCTCGAAAATCCGGATACTCGCGCGCTCTATCTCTTCCCCACCAAAGCTCTCGCGCAAGACCAACTGGCCGAACTCCACGATCTGGCACGCCGCCTAAATGATTCGTTCGGCGTGTTCACCTACGACGGCGACACTCCCTCCGACGCGCGCAAAGCCATTCGCGAGCGCGGGCACATCATCCTGACCAATCCCGACATGCTGCATACCGGCATTCTGCCGCATCACACGCGCTGGACGCGGGCCTTCGAGAATCTGCGTTACATCGTGATCGACGAGCTGCACACGTATCGCGGCGTTTTCGGCAGCCACCTTGCGAATGTGCTGCGGCGCCTGGCGCGCATCGCCAAATTCTACGGCTCGAATCCGCAATTCATCTGCTGCTCGGCCACCATCGCCAATCCGGGAGAGCTGGCAACCCAGCTGACGGAACGTCCGATGGAGGTGATTGAGGAAAACGGCGCGCCGGCGGCCGAAAAATTGTTCGTGTTCTACAATCCGCCGATGGTCAATCGCAATCTCGGGATTCGCCGCAGCTACCTTACCGAAACCACGCGAGTTGCCAAGGAATTGCTGGCACGCAAGCTGCAAACCATCGTCTTCGCGAACAGCCGATTGCATACGGAAGTGCTGCTCACCTATCTTCGCCAGGCCAATCCCGCGCAGCCCGGCGGCGCCGAACCCATCCGCGGCTATCGCGGAGGATATCTGCCCGGCGAACGCCGCGAAATCGAGCGCGGACTCCGCGAAGGTCGCGTGCGCGGGGTGGTCGCCACCAACGCTCTGGAACTGGGCATAGACATCGGCTCGCTCGATGCTTGCGTGATGGCCGGATACGCGGGATCGATCGCTTCCACCTGGCAGCGCGCCGGACGCGCCGGACGCCGCAGCGGCACTTCCTGCGCCGTGCTGGTGGCCTCCTCCGCGCCGCTCGACCAATTCATCGTGCAGCATCCCGACTATTTTTTCGGGCGCTCGCCGGAGCACGCCTATATCCAGGCGGACAATCTCGAAATTCTCGTCAATCATCTAAAATGCGCCGCCTTCGAGCTGCCCATCGATCCCGATGAAAAATTCGGCAGTGTGGATGTCGGGTCGCTCTGCGAACGCCTCGCCGCAGCCGGCTACCTGCATCGCAGCGGGGCCAACTGGCACTGGGTTCAGGAAGCGTATCCCGCCGATACGGTCAGCCTGCGCTCGGTCACTTCCGACAATTTCATCATCATTGACGACTCGGGCGGCGAGGAGAGCGCGGTCCACGCCGGAGCGCGCGAACAAGCCCACGGCCAGCCCGAAGTGATCGGCGAAGTGGATTTTTCTTCCGCGCTGACCACCGTTCATCCCAAAGCCATCTACCTGCACCAGGGTCAGCAATACCATGTGGAGCGCATGGATTTCGATCAGCGCAAAGCCTGGGTCAAGCCCGTCAACGTGGACTACTACACCGACGCGATCCGCTACACCCAGGTGCGCGTCCTGGAAATCGCGGAGGAGGGTCGCATCGCCGGTCCCGCCGCTCGCGCTCACGGCGACGTGCTGGTCCGGTCGCAGGTGGTGGGGTTCAAGAAAATCAAGTTCTTCACCAACGAAAACATCGGCGCAGGAAAACTCGAGCTCCCCGAAAACGAAATGCACACCACTTCGTTCTGGATCACTCTCGAGCGCCCGCTTTTGATCGCGCTGCCCTTCTCGCTCTCCGAACGCCAGAGCGCACTCTTCGGCATGCTTCACGCTCTCGAATCCATCGCCGCGCTTCTGCTCATGTGCGACCGCCGCGATCTCGGCACGGCAGTGGGTGAACGTCCGCCCAGCCCGGGCATCGAGGCCGATTGGCAGGACGTTTCCACGGCCGTCACCAACCCGGCTGAGATGAAAGAATTCTTCGAGCCGAATCTCTATCTTTACGATGCTTACCCGGGCGGCATCGGCTTCAGTGAGCCGCTCTTCCGCGTTCACCATCTGCTGCTTCGCCGCACTCGCGAGCTGATTGCCGGCTGTCCCTGCGATCAAGGCTGCCCCTCTTGCGTAGGCCCCGCCGGAGATAAAAGCGAACGCACCAAGGAAGCTACCCTGGCAATTCTCGACGCGCTCTGCTCCGCGGACGGAAAGGAAACCTGGCAGTGACGGCGAAGGCGCACGAATTTCTCGGACGCCTCAAGGCCCTGGCTCCGGCCCGGCAGGGAAAATCCGCCGAGGAGCTTCGCAGCTGCACGCCGGGCGTTCCCGAAGGGTCCGCGCGACTGGCCGATCTTCTCGGCGCCGCCGTCGGAAGCAACCGCTTCGGGGAGCATCTCGCTCTGCGCCGCTGGTTCTCCGAGCCTGCCGATTTCACGCCCGATCCGGCCGCTTTGCGATTGCTCTCGCCCGGCCTGCACGCGGCGGCCGCCGACCCCGCGCAATGGCTTTTTCTCGATACAGAAACCACGGGCCTCGCCGGCGGAACGGGAACTTATCCATTCATGGTTGGCATTGCCTGGTGGGACGCAGGCGGCTTGCAGGTGGAGCAGTTCTTCATGCGCGACCACAGCGAAGAGCATTCGGTGCTCGAGGAACTCGCCGCTCGCCTGGCCGACCGGTCCGTGCTGGTCACCTTCAACGGAAAATCATTCGACTGGCCGCTGCTCGAAACGCGCTATCGCATGACGCGCTCGATTCGCACGCCCGCGCTTCGCGCGCATCTCGATTTTCTTCATCCCGCACGTCATTTGTGGCGTCTGAAAATTGGCTCGGTGCGTCTAGCAGAACTCGAGCGCCAAGTGCTGGGCTTGCGACGCGAGGGCGACGTAATTTCTTCTCTGATTCCGCAGTTCTATTTCGATTTTCTGCGCGGCGGTTCGCCCGACCCGCTGCTTCCGGTCTTCTACCACAATCAAATGGATCTTCGGGGACTCGCGGCGCTGGCCGGTCGCATTCTTGCGCTGCTGGCTTCGCCGGAAGCCGAGGGCACGCATGGACTTGAACTTTTCGGCATCTCGCGCATCTGCGAACGCCGCGGAGAAAACGCGCAGGCTCGCAAACTCTACGAAAAATCCCTGGCCGCGGAACTGCCGCCCATCGCCGATCGCGCCGCCCGCCGATCGCTGGCGCGCCTGGCCCGACGTGATGGAAATTTCGCGCTCGCCGCGCAACTGTGGGAAAGCATCGTGAACGCTTGCGGCGAAGGCTTCGAGTCCTCGCATGCCCTGGAGGCCTTCGAACAACTCGCCATTCATTTCGAGCGCCGCACCCGCGAGCCGCAGCGCGCCGCCATCACCGTTCGCCGCGCGCTCGTCGAATTACGCCGCGCCCATCGCGCCGGCGCCATCGCTCCCCTCGCCTATAGGCAGGGCCGCGCACGCTTTGAACATCGCCTCGCCCGCCTCGAACATCGCCTCGAACGGCAGGGCGGCAAGACCCTGCTCGGCACTATTGAAGCTGAATCGCCAGCCTGCCCCCGAGAATCCAATTGAGAAACAGCGAAGGGAGCCACTTCCATGCTCGAAACGGATGGCACGGCCGCGCGTCTGGCGCGAAGATCGGTGCAGGAGGGTGAAATCGTGCCCGAAGTAACCGACCCCTATCTCAGAGAACAACTGGAACGCCGCCGCAGCGAATTGTGCTCCGCGCTTTCAGCCGGCGCTTCGGCTGCACCTTGCACGCAATTGCTGGAAGAGGTGGATTCGGCCCTCACGCGCATGGATCAGGGAACCTTTGGAATTTGCGACGTTTGCCATGATTCGATCGAGAAAGAGCGCCTGATTGCCGATCCGCTGGTGACGCTGTGCCTGGACCATCTGAGCTCCGCCGAACAGCGGGCCCTGGAACGCGACCTGGAGCTGGCCGCCCGCGTGCAACGCGGCCTGCTTCCCCAGCGGGCGCTGCGATTCGCGGATTGGCACGTTCACTATGATTATCGTCCCGCCGGCCTGGTCAGTGGCGATTATTGCGATCTGATCCTTCCGCAGGACGGCGAGCGGAAGCTCATCTTCTTGCTCGGCGACGTTACCGGCAAGGGCGTGGCCGCTTCGCTGCTGATGACGCACCTGCACGCCATGTTTCGCAGCCTTTCGGGTGTGGGCCTCGAACTTGGCAAATTAATCGAACTGGCCAATCGTGTCTTCTGTGAAAGCACTATCGCCGGGCAGTACGCCACGCTGATCTGCGGGCGCGCCGCGGACGATGGCTTCATCGAACTCGCCAGCGCCGGGCACTTCCCTGCGCTGCACGTGCGGCGCGGCGGCGTCGCCGAGATTCGCTCTACGGGCGTGCCGCTGGGAATGTTTTCGAAAAGCACGTACACGGTGGAGACAGTGCGTCTGGAACGCGGCGACAGCCTGGTGCTTTACACCGACGGAATTTCCGAAGCGAACAGCGCTGCGGGAGTCGAGTACGGCATCATGCGCCTTTCCAAACTGGCGGGCGGAAATTTTGGCGCATCGCCGGATCGATTGCTGGCCGCTTGCTTCGAGGACGTCGGACTTTACTCATCGGGCGTACGCCAGGCTGACGATCAGACGTTGATGGTGATTCAGCGGGCCTGAATGGCCGCGCCCGCGATCGCGGAAAAAGGTTCGCTGCGGGGCAACCAGCTAAGCGAAGCGGTCTCTCGCGGGACGGCGCTCGCGGCGGCATCCGGCCCCGGGGCGGGTGACCAGCCCAGGGCGCGATTTATTTTGTCGAAGACCTCGCGCGGCGCGCCCTCGACCGTCACACACTCCGATTCCACACAGCGCAGAAACACTGCGCCGTCGTCGGCCTGAAATTGAAAATAATTCGGACGCCGGAAAAGTTCCTTCCGAATTTTGTATTTCAGCTCCAACAAAGAGCTGTACTGCCCGAAAAACAGCGCCGCGTCTTCCGGGCTTTGCAGCGCCAGATGAAACACCAGAGGCGTCTGCTTGGTTTTCGCATCCTCGAACACCGCGTAACGATCGCCCGCCCACATCGGCGAAATCCGGGCGGCCTGCTGCTCTCCCACAAACTGCTTCAGCACTTCGCCCAGGCCAAATTCGCCCAGAATATTTTCGTCCAGCAACTTCCAGTCCGCGGGAGCGATGCTGTTCCAATCCAGCGAAGCTACTTTTTGCGGTTGTACGCCCTTAAGGTAAAGCTGCGGATGGAGAATCTGCTGCGACGACGCAGGTGGATTCTCAAACAGCAGGTGAATGTCCTGCCAGCCTTGGTGCGCCTTCAGGAACTGCTGCGCGAATCCCGCTCCGGCGAGATAAGGGAAAAGCAGTTCGTCGCGAATCACCAACGGGGCCTTCGAGAGCTTGGGATCCTTGTCCATTTCCGTTACCGCTCCGGCGCGGATGATCGGGGTCACGTCGGGCAAGTCGCGGACGCTCATCTTCTGATCCGCAAGTGAATAATCCACCATGGCCACCAGTGCGGAGCCCTCGTT
>JBAVQT010000079.1:0-4764 GCA_049694295.1 Candidatus Acidiferrales bacterium | reverse complement strand
TAACTCGCTCAATTTAAAGAGCGGACATGGTGTCTAATCGCGGAAAAGGGGAGGGATATGTGACAGGGGGGAGGCACCCGGGCAGCCTCGGGGGCGCCCGCCATGCGCGCAGACGCTAAAAATGAGAAATCGCCGCAACCTCGTCAATCCAAAGGCCGCCACGCCCTCACGGCACAAAACTCGAAAACGCTCCTCGCGCGGCGTTCCGGCGTTTTTTTCGCCAAAATTCAATCCCATGTCAAAAAACTCAAATTACGGCCCGTTAATGCCCGAAATACGGCTCCAAATCCGCGTTTCGCATCGTGTCCATCTGCAAGCTCATGTGCCTGCAATCTTTAAATCGTGCGCGAATATCCGGCTACCGCGGCATTGCGATCCACACGTACAGCGCCCAAACCACCGGCGACGCCAGTATCAGCGAGTCAATCCGATCGAGCATCCCACCGTGGCCGGGCAGCAGCGTGCCCGAGTCTTTCACCGCCGCTCCGCGTTTCCACGCCGACTCGATCAGGTCGCCAGCCTGTCCCGCAATGTTGGCCAGCGCGGCGATGACGATCAGCGTGACCGCATCAACCTCCATCCAGCGTGCGAAGAACACGCCCACCAGCAGCGACGCCGCCACGTTGCCCAGCGCGCCTTCCCAGGTTTTCTTGGGGCTCAGTGCCGGAGCCAGAGGCACGTGTCCAAAAAAACGCCCCACGAAATACGCCAGCATGTCGCCCGCCCATACCAGAACCAGTGTGAAGAGCACCAGATGCCGGCCCACACGTTCGATTTCGTTGATACGCACCAGGTAGCTGAAGGGGAAAACCACAAAGAGAATGCCTGCGGCGCTCACGGCGCTCGCGGGCAGAACGTCGTGCAATGGGCGGTGCGTAGCCAGGCCGATCGCCACACAGCCGAAAAGAAAAATCAGCGCCACGGCCTCCAGAGAAAGCGATACCGGAATAATGGCCGTGCGATGCAGCAGCACCACGTCAACGCCAAACGACCTGCTTTGCACCAGTCCCGCGGAATATTGCGCGTAGAAAACCAGCGCCGAGCAGACCAGCGTCCATTTGCGGAACGCTCCAATGCCGTAGCGGTCGCCCAGATGGAAAAACTCCAGCAGCGCCAGAATGGCAACCACCGCCGCAACAGCGGCCAGCAGGAGTGGTGGCCCAAACCATACCAACAAGACGACCACTGGAATCAGCACCGCCGCAGTGAGGATGCGCAGGAGCATTCGGCCTTAGCCTTTGACCGAGACGGCGCGCTCGCGGGACTTGCCCAGGCCGCCGTAGCGGCGCTCGCGTTTCTGGAAATCGAGAAGCGCTTCGTAGAGCCGGGCCCGGGAAAAATCCGGCCACAAGGTCTCCGTGATGTATATCTCCGCGTAAGCGATCTGCCAGAGCAGAAAATTGCTCACCCGCATTTCCCCGCTCGTGCGGATCAGCAAATCAGGGTCCGGCAGGCCGGCGGTGTAAAGATGTTCGGAAATGGTTTGCTCGTCGGCCCGAAATGCCGAAAGGCCGTTGGCGCGCACCTGGTCGAGCATGGCGTTGAAGGCATCCACCAGTTCGGCGCGGCCTCCGTAGTTGAGCGCCATCACCAGGCGCATGCCGGTATTGCGCGCCGTCATCTGCATCGCGTCTTCAATATCCTGGCGGACCGGCGCGGGAAGATCGCCGGGGCGGCCGATGGTGAGGAAGCGAATATTGTTCTTGTGGATCGAGGGCAGCTCGCGCTTCAGGTATTCCCGCAACAGGCGCATCAAAAAATCCACTTCCGCGCGCGGACGGCGCCAGTTTTCGAGCGAGAAGGCGTAAAGAGTGAGGAGCGGAAGCTCCAGGCGCGCGCAGGTCTCGATGATCTCCCGCGCCACCCGCACGCCGGCGCGATGCCCCGCGATGCGCGGCAGATGCCGGCGCTCGGCCCAGCGCCCGTTGCCGTCCATGATGACGGCCAGGTGCTGCGGCAGGCGCTTGAGATCGAGTTGTTCGAGAAGCTGCTCTTCCTCGCGGTCGGCAGGCTTCACGAGATCGGTCGGCTTCACAGAGAATTATCCGAGGAAAGCGTGACAAGGGAAATTAGCATAGGGCCGGAAGGCTGCGCAACGCCAGCGCCCCGCGGCACTGTCATCCCTTCCCTGAGGACGCCGTCACGAAATTCCCGCGGCGGCTGGGTTGAAAATCGAAACGTACACCAGAATCAGGGTTATGACGATCACGATAATGCTCGTCGTCCAGGCCACCACATTGAAAAGCCACGAATTGACGTACTCCCCCATCAGATCGCGGCGATTGATCAGCAACAGTACGAAAATCAGCACCACTGGCAGCCACACGCCGTTGGCCACCTGCGAGAGAACCAGAATCTTGAGCAGCGGCGCATGCGGGATCAGGATGATTCCCGCACCCGCGACGATCAGCCCGGTGTACAGCGCGTAGAACGTCGGAGCTTCCTTGAATTGACGGTCCAGACCGGCCTCAAAGCCCAGGCCTTCGCAGATTACGTGCGCCGTCGAAAGGGGCAGGATGGACGCCGCGAAGAGCGAAGCGTTCATCAGGCCAAACGCGAAGAGCAGCGCGGCGAATCGGCCAGCCAGAGGTTGCAGAGCCTGGGCCGCTTGGGCGGCGTCGGTAATGTTGGTGAGCCCATGGAGATTCAGCGTGGCCGCGCAGCAAACGATGATAAAAAAAACGATGGCCATGCAGGTGATGCTGCCGACCAGCACGTCCCACCTGGCATGCTTGTATTGGCGCGGGCCCACTTTCTTTTCGACGAATCCCGCCTGCAAGTAGAAGAATTGCCAAGGCGCGATGGTAGTCCCGATCAGCGCGGTAAGCATGATGAGATACGGCGCGTCGAAGTGGATGGACGGCACCACCGCAGACCTGGCCGCCAGAAACCAGTCCGGCTTGGCCAGGAAAGCCGAGATGACGTAGGAAAGATAGAACGCGCAGGCCACCAGAAATATCTTTTCTACCACGCGGTAGGTGCCGTAAACCACCAGTCCCCACACCACGATCGCCGCAATCGGCACCGAAATATACTTGCTGACGCCCAGCACTTCTCCTGCCGCCGCGACCCCCGCAAATTCGGCCACCGTATTTCCCAAATCCACGGCCAGAGCGGCGATCATGACGAAGAAAGTCGAGCGAAAGCCGAACTCCTCGCGAATGAGGTCGGAGAGCCCCTTGCCGGTGACCACGCCCATGCGGGCGCACATCTCCTCCGAAACGTAGAGGGCGATGGTCAGCGGGATCAGGCACCACAGCAAGGTGTACCCGAAATGGGCGCCAGTCACCGTGTAGGTGGTGATGCCTCCGGCGTCGTTGTCAACGTTCGAGGTGATGATCCCCGGGCCGACCACCGCCAGAAACACGGCGATACGCTTGCGCCAGGAGCGCGACCGCCGTTGCAAGCCGCGTGTGCGCTCGGCAAAATTGTCCAGGGTCTGGCGTATGGCGGCAAAAGGCATGTTCAGCTTTTCCCCTGCAGCCGGCTGACCACGTCGTCAACCGTAATGGCGCCCACCGGACGCCCCTCTTCGTTCACCACCGTCAAGCTGCGCAGATTGTATTTGTCGAAAAGTTCAAACACTTCGCGGTCGCGCTCATCGGGCTTCACGGAAAGCAGCGGCACGAATGCCAGCTCCGACATCCGCTGGTCCGAATCGGCCAGCAGCAGCCGCGCCACGGGAACCGTTCCCGCCAGCAGCGCTTCGCGATTGATCAGCACCACGTTGTCAAACTGGTCCGTATTTATTTCGTGGAAGCGGATGAAATCGAGCACTTCGCCGCGTGTAGCGTCTTCCGCCACCACCACGATCTCCGTTGTCATCATCCCGCCCGCGGTGTCCTGCTCGAAGCGCATCAGTTCGGTCACTTCCTGGGCTTCGCGATGCTCCATTTCGCCGAGCAGTTCCTTGGAAGTCTCCGGCTCGAGGTTCTGGATCAGGTCGGCAGCCTCGTCTGGCGACATTTCCTCCACGATATCCGCAGCTTTTTCGGGGCCGAGTTTTTCCACCACTTGCGTCTGCAGACGTTTGTCGAGTTCGGCGATCACTTCGGCGGCCGTTTCCGAGTCGAGCGTATCCACGATGGATTGCCGCTCGGCCGGCGAAAGCTCTTCCATGATCGCGGCGAGATCGGCGGGATGCAGCGTGGCAAGTTTATCGCTGGTCATGCGCAGCTTCACGCGACGCAGCGGGTCCGACTCGATGAGATTGACGAATTCCCAGCGGATGATGCGAGTCGGCAGCTTTTCCTGCAGACGGCGAATGGCCATCGGCGGGATCACCCCTTGCAGCAGGCGGCGCACCGCGCTCGCCAGGCCGATGTCCACATGAGTGATGCGAAGTTCAACGTTGCCGTTGGTGCGCTGCTCGGCGAGATCGATATCGTTGACCCGCACCACTTTCCGCCCGTTGGTGTCAATAATCTGCTGATCGAGCAGGTCCTTGCCGACGGCGAGCCACGCTTCGTTGGGTTGATACAGCTCCAGAGCGGATTCGTCGGTGGTGAGACGGATGCGGCCGGGAGCAACGGACGCGATTTGATCGTAGCGAGCCACCAGAGGTCGGTACTGGCCCCGGCTGAGGAGCACCCGGGCGATGCGATTCGGCTGATCGGCTGGCTCGACAAACATTTCTTTGACTTTGCCGACGAGGTTGCCGGCCGAGTCGTAGGCTTCGGCGCCGAGAAGTTCGGTTGCGTGCAGCATGTGTGCTCCGTCCTGCGAAAATCGAGATACGCGGCCTGTGATGGCATTACATAAGGC
>JBAVQT010000078.1:0-3680 GCA_049694295.1 Candidatus Acidiferrales bacterium | reverse complement strand
CTGTTTTTTGCGCTAAACAGTTCGAACCGCTTTACCGAGAGCGCGCTAATCATGGGTGAGGGACCGCTCGCCACATCTCTCGCAAGAGAGATACAGACGCGGCCAGAGCTGGGCATACGGCTCACCGGGTATCTTGGGCGGCGTTGGGAGCCGGAATCAAGCGGGAGCGAAATTCAGCACCTCGGCGGAATCGAGGATCTGAGCGAGGTTCTTCGGCGATCGCCCGTCGAGCGAATCATCGTGGCGATGGGCGACCGGCGCAGCAAGATGCCGGTGGCTGAACTTATGGCTCTCAAGACGTCCGGCGTAATGATCCAGGAAGGCTCGGATTTTTACGAAATCACCACAGGCAAACTACCGATCGACACGCTTCGCTTGAGCTGGCTTATCTTCTCGCCCGGATTTCGAGTCTCGAGATTGACGCTTCTTTATAAACGCTTGTTTTCTCTGCTTCTCGCGGGCATTGCCTCGGTGTTGCTGTTTCCCCTGATGGCCCTGGCCGCTCTGGCCATCTGGCTTGACTCCCCGGGTCCCGTTATCTTTCGCCAGGAGCGCATCGGCAAGGACGGACTGCCCTTCATGGTATTCAAATTCCGCACGATGCGTGTGGGCGCCGATTCGGGCGGCGATCCGCTGCCCGTGCAGATAAACGACGCGCGGATCACGCGAGTGGGGCGCTGGCTGCGCCGCATCCGACTCGACGAGACTCCGCAGCTCTACAATATTTTGCTGGGGCAGATGTATTTCATCGGGCCGCGCCCCTTCGTACCCAGCCAGGAATTGGAACTGGCCCGCCGAATTCCTCTCTACACGCAGCGCTGGACGGTGAAGCCTGGTGTCACGGGATGGGCTCAAGTCCAAAGAGGTTATTGCGCGACTTTCGAAGACAACAACGAGAAGCTGGCCTACGACCTCTTTTACATCAAGAACATGTCGATTGGGCTGGACCTGCTGATTCTCTTTAACACGATAAAGATCGTGTTGCTGGGCCGGGGTGCGAGATGAGCGCCGCAATTCTCAGCGCACACGCTGTTTTCTGGATTTCCTTCGGGTTAATCGTCTACACGTACTTCGTGTATCCGGTGATTTTGTTTGTGTGCTACGCCTTGGCGCAGTTGAGGACGGACCTGCGGTATCTGCTGGGCCGCATGGATCGGCGCGTGTCTTCCCTGGTGGATGGCGACCTGCCGGGCGTTACGTTTGTGATCCCGGCATACAACGAGGAGAAGCACCTACAGCAGAAAATTACAAACCTCCAGGAAATCGATTATCCTGGCGAGAGGCTGCAGATTATTTTCGTTTCGGACGGATCGACGGACTCGACGAACGAAATCCTTGCGTCCGTCTCGAACGGGAGTTTTGAAGTAGTGAAACTCGCGCAGCGGGGCGGCAAAGCGAATGCCCTGAACGAAGCGGTGACCCGCGCCCGCCACGACATTCTGGTGTTTTCCGATGCCAGCACTCTTTTTGCGCCGGACGCCGTGCACAAATTGGTTCGTCATTTCGCGGACCGCAGCGTGGGCGTGGTCTGCGGCGCGCTGCGCTTTCAGGCCAGTTCGGAATCACGGCAGACGGAAGGCGTCTACTGGAAATACGAAAGCATTCTGCGTCTGATGGAAGGGCGTCTCGGCACGACGTTGACAGCGAGCGGCGCGGTATACGCATTACGGCGCGAGGCATACATTCCGTTGGCGCCCGGTACCGTGCTGGACGACTTCGTAACACCCGTCAACGCGCGCAAGCAGGGATATCGCGTGCTCTACGATCCCGAAGCCGTGGCGCTCGATTTTGCGCCGTCTTCGGTGAAGGGTGAATTTGCGCGAAGAGTGCGCCTGGCTGTGGGAAGTTTTCGCTCGCTCGGCGATTTCTTACGTGCGCCACTACCCGGCTTCACGCGCTTCGCGTTTATTTCGCACAAATTAATGAGGTGGGTTGTTCCGATACTGCTGGTGGCGCTGCTTTTTGCGAACATTTTTCTTCTCCGCCAGCACTTTTACCAGGCGGTTTTGCTCTTGCAGGTGATTTTCTACGCGTGGGCTGCGGCTGGATTTCTATTCCAGGAGCAGATGCGGCGCGTTCGATTTGGGGGCATAGGCTACTTCATCCTGGCCATGAATCTTGCGTTCCTTGTGGGGCTATACCGTTGTCTGATCGGCCGGAAGGAAGCCACATGGCAGCGCGTCAGCTGAAGACGAGTTGCCGGGCCGCGAGCCGGCACGAGCACAGACCAATCACTGCGGATTTGCGAAGGAGCCACCACAGCAGCATCGCTCCTATCGAAGCGTTGACCATAAGTCGGGAGAAGACATGTGCGGTATTGCAGGAATTGTAGCGGGCGATCGCGCCGCGCGAGTGGATGCCGCTCAAATCCACGAAATGTGCGCTGCGATCGTCTACCGCGGACCCGACGATGAAGGAATCTACGTCGACGCTGGAATCGGACTGGGCATGCGCCGGCTCAGCATCATTGACGTTGCCGGTGGCCAGCAGCCGGTCCATAACGAAGACAAGACAGTATGGGTGGTTTTCAATGGGGAGATTTACAATTTTCCAGAGTTGCGGCGGGAATTAGAGGCGCTGGGGCACACGTTCTATACGCACTCCGACACGGAAGTCATCGTCCACGCGTACGAAACGTGGGGTCCGGATTGCGCGAATAGATTCCGCGGAATGTTTGCGTTCGCGCTATATGACTTTCGATGCCGAAAGCTATTGCTCGCGCGCGATCGCCTGGGGAAAAAACCCCTGCATTACGCGATCCACAATGGAACGCTGTATTTCGGCTCCGAAATCAAGTCCCTGCTGGCCGTGGCCCCACAGCTCGCCACGGTGGACCAAGAGGGTCTTTCGCAATATTTTTACTACGGATATATCCCCGATCCCTACACGGTTTTTTCTTCGGTTAAGAAACTTCCGCCGGGGTACTGGCTGGAATTTGCAAACGATTCAGTGCGACTGCAGCAGTATTGGGATGTACCGCAATTTTGCTCGTTAGACTTGCCGGAAAAAGAATGCTTGGAACAGATGGAGGCGACGCTGGATGACGCAGTTCGAATGCGGCTGATCAGCGAAGTGCCGCTTGGCGCGCTACTTAGCGGCGGCGTGGATTCTTCGACCGTCGTGGCGATGATGTCGCGACTCACCAGCCGTCCCGTGAAGACTTTCGCCATCGGATTTTCGCACGCGGATTTCAATGAGGCGTCGCACGCCAGAGCGGTAGCGAAACGCTTCGGCACCGACCATCATGAATTGATTGTTGACGCCGATTTATGGAGCACGCTCGAGAAACTGAGCGCGATTGTCGACGAACCATTCGCCGATTCGTCCATGATTCCGACCTACCACGTCTCGCGCATGGCTCGCAAACACGTGACCGTAGTGCTGTCGGGCGATGGCGGCGATGAACTCTTCGCCGGATATGACAGTTATCTAACCCACTATGCGCGACGCCATCTGGATATGATTCCCGCTTGGATGGCCTCCCCATACCACAAGCTGGTGTACCCGCTGCTCCCGGCGAAGTTGCGCAATCGGAAGCTCGCGTACAATTTCGTCCTCAAGTCCCGCGAGCGATTCGTATCGGGCAGGGGGTCTTTGGCAGTCTACGACCCGCAGTTGACGATTCTATCCCCGGAGTTCCTGCGTTCAATCGCGGGCAGCGATCCGGCGGGAACCTTGAC
>JBAVQT010000077.1:0-3055 GCA_049694295.1 Candidatus Acidiferrales bacterium | reverse complement strand
GTTCTGGAACCAGCCAGAGTTTGTCCGCACCAATTACGTGATCACGGCCGCGTGGGGCGCTGCTTTTATGGCGATGATTGCGGCAGACCTGGTAATGCTATCCGTACCAACGCTCAATCCCTGGCTGGCCACCGCTGTGACCATCGCCGCTTTGGTGGCGGCATCACGCTTCACGGTTGCCTATCCAGAGCGGGTTCGCGCGCGGGTCAAGGCAAGTGCTTTGAGATGAGCGCCCGCAGCCGCTCTGAAAAATTCGTGGCACCGTGCATGGCGCTGGATGTGTTCGGGCGATTCGAGAATGAAATGGGCCCGTCATTCCGATGGGATAAGATATTTTCCGCGCTACAATATTTCGTGTATGTCCGCGCCCACCCTTCGCTCGCTGGCTCCCCTGCGCCGTTCCTTACTTCCGCTCGATGCCGTCGCGCTGGCCCGGTTTCTGATCGGCAAGACGCTGGTTCGCCACATTCGCGACGCCGGCCGCTCGCATTTTCTGCTCGCCCGGGTGGTGGAGACCGAAGCCTATCTTCCGGGCGACGCTGCCGCGCACTCCTTCATTGGTGTCACCCCGCGCAATCGCTCGCTTTTCCTGCGCCGCGGCCATGCCTACGTCTATTTTTGCTACGGCGCGCACTTCATGTTGAATTGTTCCGCCGATCGGCCCGGCACGGGCGCCGGAGTTCTCTTCCGTGCCGCCGAACCGCTTGCGGGCATGGAACTCATGTCGCGTCATCGTAAACGTTACCGGGGCGGCGATGGCGGCGCCGCGACCATCGGACTCACCAACATCGCGCGCGGCCCCGGTCGCCTGGCCCAGGCTCTGCGCATTGACCGTTCGCTCGACGGCGTGGATTTTTGCGCGCGCGGCCCGATCTGGTTGACGCGCGCTTTGCGCCCCGCGGGCGAGATCGGCGTTTCGGTCCGCATCGGCATCACCAAGGAAGCCCATCGTCCGCTACGTTTCTTTGAGCGCGGCAGTGAGTTCGTCAGCGGTCCGCGCCGCCTATCCGTTTAGCAGCGGAGTTTCCGCGCGCGAAACGCCACGCACCCCTGGTTCGCGCGACTGTGGTCGCGAGCGGCGATACGAAACTATTTTCGTGGATTTAATTCAGATGGTTGCCGCGGCTCGCTGCCACTGCCCGTAAACGATCGGTCTTTCGCGCGTTCGATTCCGCGCAGCGCGCCCGATCTCATATTGCCGGCGACGCTCGCTTACAAACTGGCTTCTGCTTCAGCCACCGTTCCAAGCGACTTGATCACTTGCGTTACCTGGGTCATCTCCAGTACATCGCGCACCATGCCCTTGGCTCCCGCCAGGCGCAACGCGCCGCCGGCCTTTGACAACCGCGAGTGCGTCCGGACGATCGTTCCCACCATCGAGCTGTCTATATGCGTCACGTTTGCCAGATCGATCACCAAGCGAAGTTCGTTCCGGCCGAGCATTTCGTCCACGTGCTGATCGATCTTCCGGCAGTCCGGGCCCATCCGGACCGACCCGGAGAGCTCCATCACCACCACCCCTGGCCCCGCATCGCGCCTTCGGATTTCCACGTTCTCCCATTCCTTTCGGCTCATGCTGATACTCCCGTGCCAACGTCGCGGCCTCTGCCGGTGAAGGCAAAACGTTTATGGCGAATTACTCTCCCTCGTAAGGAAATTCTCGGATCATACGCATGCAATCGGCCAGCGCCTTGAGCATCGAATCGCCCCAGCCCGAGGGCACCAGCGCGGCGGTGTTCTGGTTTACCTTTTTATCGGCCTCGGCGTAAAACTTCAACGAGTGTCCTGGCGGCGGCGCGGCGAATTCTCTCAGCGTGATTCGAAACAGGATTTCACGGCCTTCCGCCTTCTTCTTCATCGTGAAGTGATGCAGCAGGGCCAGCTCTTCGTTGCGATCGGTCTGGGCGTAATTCCAATCCCCCAAGGTGAGCCTCCTCGCTCTTTTGTCGTGGTCTGGCTGTAAGAAGATTTGAGCCACGCGCATCTTAGGACGCGCTGCACGCCAAGTCAATTTTTCCAGCCGAGTTCGCGGGCTGAGCCGGCGTCTCAGGATATTTCATCGGCCCGTTTGCCGGCCCCTTCAACCGAGTCGGCGGACCGCAAGCTTCCTTTTGGCGACAGCCCATGTCATAGTCGCCACTTTCATCATAGGCGAAGGGAGACTGGACTTGCCCATCTGCGATGGCTGCGGCACGCGCGCCGACGATTTGCACATTCGTCGGCGTGCCGAGCGCTTGGAGCTCGCCAGCCATTTCCGCCCGGCTCGCGTGCGCGTCCTGTTCCTCGACGCGGCTCCCCCCACTCGTTCTGAAGATTTTTTCTATTGCGCCGCGGCGGACCGCTCCTCGCGCTCGCTGGCGTCGCGCATGTTTTTCGACCAGATCGCTCTGGCCGCCGGCGCTCCTCCCTCCGCTGAAATCGTCGAGAGCCTGGCGTTAGCTGAATTCAAACGCGCCGGGTACTTCCTGCTGCATGCCATCGAATGTCCGCTGGAGGAAATTGACCGTCCTCAGGACGCGATCCGGCGTTTCGCGCCCTCGGTCATCAAACGCGTGCAAACCGATTACGATCCCTCCTACCTGGTTCCGGTGGCCCAGCCCACGCAAGACCTCATCCGGCTCTTCGGGCTAATCGGCTGGGGCGACCGCCTGGTCCTCAACAACGGCGGCCCGTTTGCCGATCCCTACCTCGGCGACCCGCAGCGCCAAGCCTCTTTTGGCACCGCCTTCGGCGCGCGCATTCAAAAGTTTCTCGCCGCCCTTCCTTAAATCTGAGAGCGAATTCCGTGGTTCGTCATACACAATTGTTTTGAGCCGGTCTCGGTCCAGATGTAACGCTTGGTCCGCTTGAATGAGAGTAAAATCGCAACGTGAGCCTCCGCCCTGCCTGGCGGCTCTGAAGGGTTCGAAGAGAATCCGTGCGCGAGCGCGTGGAATAAGAATGATGCAAGCGCCAAAACTAGTCTTCGCGATCGTCTTCTGCGCCAGTGTTATCGTCCTGCCAGCCGCCCTGCCGGCGCAGGGTGTTCATCCCACCCCGCAACCCGGGTTTGTTC
>JBAVQT010000076.1:0-4073 GCA_049694295.1 Candidatus Acidiferrales bacterium | reverse complement strand
TTCCCAAGCCTTAACTCTTGGTTCAGGACTCGCCGCCGCTACGGGGTGACGCTCTGACCGGCTTCGCGCTCGGCTACGATCTTGCGCGCGTTGGAATAGAGCGCCTTGGCTTGCGGGATCTCCTCGACGGCCTTATCCAACTGCGGATCACGTTGCAATTCGACCTTGTAGCCTTCGTTCAGGCCGAAGACCGAAGTCACCACTTCGCGGCGAATCTTCCATTTGATCCAGTCGAGATTCTTCGAGATATCGTCGGCCGTGTACTGGATATGCTCCTGGTCGAGGAACTTCTTGAACTGGGCAATCACCGCGTCATTGGCCTGGAAGTCCTTGGTTACTTCGGGTTTCTGGCCCAGATAGAAGCGCGTGAAATCGCCGACGCCTTGCGAAAACGGATAGAAAACATTGCGACGCCGCAGCAGTTCGCAGAAATCGTCTAGCTTCGGATCTGCGACCACCACATCCGGCGTGATTCCGCCGCCGCCGAATACCTGCCTGCCGCTATCGGTGAGCTTCACTTCGGGTTTGGCGGGCGGCTGCGGATTGTAGTGATAGTCATACAGCGTGGTGTTCTTGTAATCGCGCTGGATCAGGCGTCCGCTGGGGGTGTAATACCGCGCGGTGGTCAGCAGCAGCGCGGTTTCTTCGCCGAGAGGGAATTGCGTCTGCACCAGGCCCTTGCCGAAGCTGGTCTCGCCGACGATCAGGCCGCGGTCATGATCCTGGATGGATCCCGACACAATTTCCGACGCCGATGCGCTCTGTCCATTGATCAGCACCACCAGCGGAATGTCGACGCCCTGATTGCCGCGCTGCGCGTAATAGCGGCGCTCGGGTGAGGACCTGCCGTGATGCGAAACCACGATTTCGTTTTTCGCGAGAAACATATCCGACATGCCGACGGCCTGATTCAGCAAGCCGCCGCCATTGTTGCGCAGGTCAATGATCAGACCGTCCATCTTGGAGACGTCGAGATCTTTGAGCGCGTCGGCAAGATCCTGGTCGGTGGTCTCATTGAAAGTCGAGACGCGCACGTAGCCGATGCCGGGCTTGACCATTTCGAAGAAATCCACGCCGGGGCGCGGAATTTCATCGCGCACCACGGTCACTTCGACGGGTTTTTCCCAGCCCTCGCGACCCAGCGAAATCTTCACGGGAGTGCCTTTGGCGCCCTTGAGCATGTCCGCAACTTCCGTGGAATTCAGCGTGGCGCACGATTTTCCGTCCACGGCCAGAATCACGTCGCCCGGCCGGATGCCGGCTTTAAAGGCGGGCGAATTCATGAACGGGGCCAGCACGATAGTCTGGTTGTCGCGACCCTGCACGATCATTCCGACGCCGTAATATTTTCCTTCCTGCTCTTCGCGGAAGAGGGCGTATTGCTTGGGATCGAAGAAATTCGAGTGGGGGTCCAGCACGTGCAGCATTCCAGGAATGGCGCCGTCGTAGATAGCCTTATCGCTGTCGACCGGATCGGCGTAGTTGTGCTCGACGACGGCAAGGACCTTGGTGAAGCTCTTCACCGAATCCTGCAGGTCGGTTGAACCCGACGCCGTGGCCCGCACGGTGGGACCAAACAAGCCGCCCACCACCGCCGAAGCCGCCAGCACCACCACGAGCAACAAGAATCCACGCCTGGATGATTCCATTATTCCTCCGCGGCCCGTGCTCTCAGCCCCAAGACTTGCTGAAGACGCCGAAAGGTCCGCAAACTGAAAGTATAGAACACTTTGCTTCGTTTGACACGCTGGTGCGCCTCTTCTATCATCACAATCGGGGCTTGGCTCGCCGCACACTTCAGAATGCTTTCCGTCCCTCACATGATTGTCATCTTTGTCGTGGTCCTGGTGGTTTTCGGACCCGACAAACTGCCCGACCTGGCCCGCAATCTTGGCAAGGTGATGGGCGAGTTCCGGCGGCTCACCGGCGAGATGCGCTACACGTTTGACGAGCACATGCGGGAGCTCGAGCGCGATGCCACCACCCGCCGTACTCCGCCAGCCTCTCCAGCCGCTTCAACGACTCCGGGCGGCGCGGCGTCTCCATCGGGTGACCAGCCAGCGCCCGGCAGTCAGTTCGAAAACCCGGCTGTAGGCCTCTCGACGCCCGAGCACCAGCCCGAAAACACCATCGCTTCCCGCCCGCCGAATACCTCGGGGCTACTTACCACCGGGCTGGTGGGCACTGCGGCAAGGCCCGCTGAAATTGCATCCGCCGACTCGTCCGACACTTTAGACGGAGCTCACGAGCCATTGTCTCATTTGCCGGAGGCACCCTCGCCCGGATCGCCTGACGCTCGACCGCCGGGCGCTCAGGAGCAAGCGCCGCAGGGCTCCGAGCAGCTCTCGCTGCCGTCGGCTACGTTCTCGGTGGCGCCTGTGCCAGCCAAGCCTGCTTCCGAGGCGCCTATTCCGGATCCACCCGCTTCCAAACCCGCTGAAGGCTCCGATGGCCATCAATCCTGACCCCGCTGCGGCGCCCGTGGCGCAGGATGCGGCGCCGACTTTTACGCCGCCTCCGCAAGCTTCCGCGCCTCCGGCAAAGTCGTCGTGGCCGTCGTTTGGGCGCCGTCCTTCCGCGGGCGAAGAGGAGCCGGCGGGACGGATGTCGTTCTTCGAACATCTGGTGGAGCTTCGCAAGCGGCTGATCAGCGCGACCATCGCCATCGTGATCGGCATGGGCGTGGGCGTCTACATGGCGCCGCGCTTCATCAATCTGATCATCCGACCCATGATCGGCGCGCTGAAAGGCGCGGGTCTGGACGGCCAAATGTATTACACCAGCCCGGCCGGGTACATTTCGCTGGTTATCAATCTCGGACTCTATCTCGGCATCGTGCTGGCCATGCCGTTCGTGCTTTACCAGATCTGGTTGTTCGTCGCGCCGGGGCTGTACAAAAACGAACGCAAGGCCGTGGTGGGCTTTATTTTGTCTTCGATGTTTCTATTTCTGTGCGGCATCGCGTTTGGTTACTTCGTCATGATCCCGCAGACGCTCGATTTCCTCATCAAGTTCGCCAACACCGGCCCGATCAAACCATTGATTTCGATCAACGAATATTTTTCGCTGATTCTGATCATTCTGATCGGCCTGGGAGTGATTTTCGAGCTGCCGGTGCTTATTTTTATTCTCTCGCTCTTCGGGATTGTCACGCCGAAATTCCTGCTGAAGAATTTCCGCTACGCGATGATCCTGATCACCGTGGTGGCGGCGGTGGTGACGCCCACACCCGACGCCACCACGATGCTGGTGTTCATGGCGCCGATGATTGGGCTCTATTTCGTGGGCGTGCTGGTTTCCTACGTGGTGCTCCGCCGCAAGCAGTGCGAAGCCACCGCGATCGAAGCGAAATAACGCCCCGCGATACTCTACTTCGCGTCAGGAGCCGCTGCTGCCGCCCGCATAGCCGTAAAGTCGCGGCTGAACCGTCCGCCGTCCATGGTGCCGCTGAGCGTGTCGCCATCGAGCGTGGCTTTGAAGTTGATGGTCCTGGTATTGCCGTCGCGGCCGGGACGATCTTCGGTCCACGAGATAGTGTTGCCTGAGATGGCGGCGTCGTAGCTGTTTTCGCCGCGCGGCGTCTTGTGGTCCACTTTGTATTTGTCACCGTTTTGCGTAATCGTCAGCGATTGCGGGCCCATGCCGCGGCGCTGGCCTCGATCGCCCTGATTGCCGTTGCCATTCTGCCCGTCACCCTGGCTGCCGTTTGCGCCCTGGCCCCCACCTTGACCGCCGCGTTGCCCACCTGCGCTCATAGTTACGTCCCAAGTCCCGACGAAATTCGCGCTCTTCGACGAGTCCTGCGCAGCCGTTACCGACAGCAGCAGTGCGAAAACTCCCAGCCCCACGAATGCCAATTTGAGTTTCTGCATGACGATTTCTCCCTGGCGGCAAATATTTTCGATGGCTGCGCCCGGCCGCGTGCGCTGCGCTTGGCGCGCCACTATCGCGCTCATCATAATTACGTTTGAGAGGGTGGGCTGGTTCCAAAACATTTAGTGTAGAACCGCGGGCCATTCTTAAGTGCGGGAAGAGTGGATCTCGGAATAAGCGGAAGTCTTGGAGAAGGCAGT
>JBAVQT010000075.1:0-7894 GCA_049694295.1 Candidatus Acidiferrales bacterium | reverse complement strand
TCTCGGAAGTCACCTGATACCCGCCTTTCACTTTCTTGATCATGGCTCGCCTCCTGCGCGAATTGTCGATGGACGCGGGAGAGGCGCGCCATTCAGTGATCGCTGTAATCCTCGGTGAGCCGGGCCTGAGATGCTGGAAAATTGCGGGACCATTCGTGGCGTTTTCAAGTAACGTGGAAATTCTGGGGGACCGCGGCGATGACAACTCGGATAGCGCAGGCAAAGCTCCAGACGGTATTGGTAACAGGTGGCACCGACGGCCTGGGACTAGCAACGGCCCAACTGCTGGCCTCGCGCGGCTATCGGGTTTTTGCCGGAGGTCGCAACGCCGAGCGCCGGGCAGCGCTGGATGCCTGGGCGCGAGATCGGGCAGCCACGCTTGCAGCGCTCGAGATGGACGTGTGCGATGACGCGTCGGTGGACTCGGCGGTCTCGGAAATCGAGAGACGTGCGGGGCCCGTGGGAATTCTGGTGAATAATGCGGGAATTGCATTTGGCGCGGTGCTCGAAGAGATGTCGCAGCAGGATCTGCACCGGCTGATGGAGACCAATTTTTTCGGCGCAATTCGCGTCGCGCAGAGGGTGCTGCCAGCCATGCGGCGGCTGGGCAGAGGACGCATCGTGAATCTCAGCTCGATCGCAGGCAAAGCTGTGCTGCCCTTGCTGGGCGCTTATTCGGCGAGCAAATTCGCGTTGGAAGCCGCGAGTGACGCGTTGCGCCTGGAACTTTATCCTTTTGGGATTCACGTCGCGCTGATCGAACCGGGCTATATTCCGACCAGCATCAATCGAAACGCCGCCGAGCTTTCGTCGTCCTATGCAAAAAACGCGGAGCGAAGCGCTTACCGCGGCGTTTACGAGCAATTTCAAAAGCAGTGGGGCCAGACGACGAAAACCTCGCGCTACACGCCAGGCGACTGTGCGGAAGTCATTTTGCGGGCGATTGAAGACGAACGGCCTCGCGCACGCTATTTGGTCACCCGGGAGGCAAAGATCGCCAGCCTGATGAAATGGTTGTTGCCTGACGGCGCTTGGGATCGCGGCTTGATTAAGCGCCTGAGGCTCGACGTAGTGAAGGAATCAGTCGCCGCAGAGGCGGTGCGTTCAAACAGATCGTGACCACGTGCCGGCCACGTCTTCCGGTGGAGTGAAATTCGCGCGTCTAGGGATTCGTGACCTGGATCGAGATGCTGGCCTGGCGAAGCGGGACGTACTGCTGTTCCCAGGCCTTGTGAGCCGCGCTTTCGGCATAGGCATCGGCGGCGTCGCGGTCGCGGAACTCGATGGCGAAAGCGGCATTGAAGTCGCGAGGCTGCAAACGCTCGGCCTTTACCCAGACGTTTTTCACGCCCGGCACTTGCGCGGCGACGGTCTTCACGCCATCGATCGCGCGCTGCTTATCAGCATCGGAGACGCCCGGATTCCATTGAATGGCGACGAGATGAAGGATCGTTTTTGGCTGACCGACGCGATTTTGTCCGGCTGCGTAGCCGCCGGCAAACAGGCCGAGCGCGAGCAGCGCTCCGCCGAGATATTTTGCCCACTTCGAAAAGCGAATCTGCATGACCGCTCCTTTGCGCCCCATCGGTTGCGTGCACGAGTGTAAGCAATCTTGCGGCGGCGTGGCAAACATTTGGATGTTGACCCGGCCAATTGGCATTCAGTAGGATGCGCAACCAGTGCGGCAGCGGTTTTTTTCGCTGCATGTAGTTTGATGAATCGAGGGCCGAATGATGTTTTGTTCGAAATGCGGGGCTGCCGTCCCGGAAGGCGCGTCCTTCTGCAACGTTTGCGGACAGGCGATGCAAGGGGGCGGGGCGGTTCCGCTGCCGCCGGCCGATCCCATGCGAGGAAATGCGGGATGGCAGGCGGCAGACGCACGCCGGTTGACCTACGCCGGTTTCTGGCTGCGCCTGGTGGCCTACATTCTGGATTCGATAATCCTGGGGTTTGTGATTGGTCTGCTGATTTTCCTGCCGCTGATGAGTACTGCATTGCGAGGCGTTTCGCCGGACCGTCCGTGGGAATTCTACACGGCGATGGGTCCGCAGATGCTTGCAGTCCGCGGGCTGGTGTTGATGGCGAGCTGGCTTTATTTCGCGCTGCTCGAGAGTTCGGCCTGGCAGGGCACGCTGGGCAAGCGGGCGCTCGGGCTGCTGGTGACGGATCTGGAGGGGCGCCGCGTGTCGTTTGGCCGGGCGAGCGGGCGGTATTTCGGGAAGATTGTGTCTGCTCTCATTCTAATGATCGGCTTCATCATGGCGGGATTCACGGAGAAAAAACAGGCGCTGCACGACATGCTGGCTGGTTGCCTGGTGCTTCGCAAACTCTGAATCGCGAGGTCGCGCTTCGGCGCGGCCGGCTGAAGAATCTGGGGGCGGAATGTTCTGCACAAAATGTGGGGCGAACGTAACGACCGGATCGGCTTTCTGCAACAGCTGCGGTCAGCCGGTGGCGGGCGCGCCATCGGCAGTTCCTGAGGCGGCGGCTCCTTCACCGCTTCCGCAGGCGGTTCCTCCCGCTTTTCAAGCGCCTCAATACGCTGCGGCCCCATACCCGGGACAAGCGGCCCCGGCGACAGTCTTTTACGCAGGCTTTTGGCTGCGGGTGGTGGCGGCCATTATCGACGGTTTGATTATCGGAATTCCCGTGATGATTTTGATGGTGTTGCTCTTTGCGAGCTCTCTTCCGGAGCTGATGCACAATCCGGATCCCACCACACTCATATTTACCTTTCTACCGCGCATCCTGCTGATCGTGCTGATCGCTCTCATCGGTTCCTGGATCTATTTTGGAAAAATGGAGAGCTCTTCGTGGCAGGCGACGCTCGGCAAAAAAGCGCTGGGGCTTTATGTCACGGACATGTGGGGCCGACCCGCAACTTTTGGGCGCACCAGCGGGCGCTTCTGGGCAGGCCGCGGCTTGGCCAACGTGCCGTATCTTGGGGGACTGTATTTCCTGATCAGCTGCATCTGCGCGGGATTGACGGAACGGAAGCAGGCGCTGCACGACATGATCGCGGGCTGCCTGGTATTGCGGAAGAGCTAGACGCCCCAGCCGTAGCGCTCGGTGTGGGTGAGCGCATCGTGAACTTCGCCGCGGACGAGTTCGGTAAATTCCGAGCAGCGCACCACGCGCGCGTCGGGACCTGCAATGTCCATCGTCCGATAGCCGTGATCGAGTACCCGATCGACGCCCGCCTCAATCCACTGGGCTTCGGTTTCCATTCCAAACGACTCGCGCAACATCAGGCTGGCGGAAAAAATCGCCCCCAGCGGGCAGGCGACGTCTTTTCCAGCAAGCGAGGGCGCGGAACCATGAATCGGTTCGTAGAGGGCGGGCTCGCCATCGCGTCCGCGGCTCATCGAGGGGATCAGCCCGATGGATCCGGCCAGCGCGGCGGCTTCATCGCTCAAAATATCGCCAAACATGTTGCCGGTCAAAATGACGTCAAACTGGTCCGGCCGGAGCAGGAGCTGCATGGCGGCGTTGTCCACGTAAAGATGATCGAGTTCGATGGTGGGATATTTGCGGCCGAGTGCCGTGACCGTCTGACGCCAGAGGGTGGAGGTGGCGAGGATGTTGGCTTTGTCCACGCTGGTCAATTTGCCGCGGCGCGCTTCGGCGCGCTCAAATGCGTAGCGGGCCACGCGCTCGATCTCCGCGACGGAATACTCGGCGACGTCGGAGGCCGAGGCGTTCGATCCTTCACCGCGCCGCTCGTGCTTGCCGAAATAAATGTCGCCCGCCAGCTCGCGGATGATCTCGAAATCGCAGTTGCCGAGGCGCTCTGCGCGCAGGGGGGAAATTCCCCGCAGCGCGGGACGAATGCGAATCGGCCGAAGATTAATGTAGAGGTTGAGGGCCTTGCGCAGCCCCAGCAAGCCGGCCTCGGGGCGCTTTTCGAGAGGCAGCTTGTCCCACTGAGGTCCGCCGATCGCGCCGAGCAGCACGGCATCGGCCGAGCGGCAGCCGGCTAGCGTATCCGCGGGCAGAGGCGCGCCGGCGCTGTCTATGGCGTTGCCACCGAAGGGCAGCTCGCGAAAAACAAACTGGTGGCCAAAGACAGCCGCGCAGTCGGTGAGCAGCACGACCGCGGCGCGCGTCACTTCCGGACCGACGCCGTCGCCCGGCAGCACGGCGATGGTCTTGCGCACGCCGGAGGGTTTCGTTGGAGTTGGGGCGTCCATGTCAGCGGGCCGCCGCGGCGTTGGATTCGTTGGTGTCCGGGATCGGATTTCGGCGCACTTTGTGGATTATGGTGAGCAGATCGCGATCGGTGACCTGCTTGGCTTCGTCGGCGCGCGCGATGGCCAGGTGATAACAAGCCGCGAGTTCTTCTTCCGTGGTGCGGTAACCGAGTTCGTCGAGACGCGAACGAAGAGCGTTGCGGCCGGAATGTTTTCCGAGGACGAGCTTGCGCGCCGGCACACCGACTCTTTCGGGAACGATGATTTCGTAGGTGAGCGGATTTTTCAGAATGCCATCCTGATGAATGCCGGCTTCGTGCGCGAACGCATTCGCGCCTACCACGGCTTTATTGGGGGGCACGGAGACGCCGGTAATGTCGGAGAGCATCCGGCTGGTAGCATAAATTTTCTCGAGAACCAGATTGGTCCCAGCGGCGAAGCGCCCTTGGCGGACGTGCAGAGCGACGGCGATCTCCTCGAGCGAGGCATTGCCGGCGCGCTCGCCAATACCGTTGATGGTGCATTCCACTTGACGCGCGCCCGCGGCGATGGCGGCCAGGGAATTCGCGACGGCCAGACCCAGATCGTTGTGGCAGTGCGCGCTGTAAGTAATGTCCGGATAATCGCAGAGCGCCGCGCGCACGCGGCAAAATATCTCGCCATATTCTTCGGGCGTCGTGTAGCCAACCGTGTCCGGCAAATTCAGGACCTTGGCGCCCGCCGCGGCGGCGGCTCGGGTGGCTTCGATCAGAAAATCTATATCGGTACGGCTGGCGTCCTCGGCTGAGAATTCCACTTCGTCGCAGTGCTGCCGGCCGAAGCGGACCGTGCGCTCGATCTGATCGAGAGCGTCGGCGCGCGTGGTACGAAGTTTGTGCGTCAGGTGCAAGTCGGAGGTGGCTAGGAAAATATGCAGGCGCGGTTTTCGGGCGGGCTCCAGGGCTCGGAGCGCGGCGTCCACGTCTTCCTGACGCGCGCGGGCGAGGGCCGCTACGCGAGCGGACTTAATTTCGCCAGCCACGGCGCGCACGGATTCGAGATCACCGGGGGAGGCGATCGGAAATCCCGCCTCGATGATGTCCACGCCCAGGTCTTCGAGCTGGTGCGCTAGACGGAGCTTTTCGTCCCGATTCATGGAAAAGCCGGGGGATTGCTCGCCGTCGCGGAGCGTGGTGTCGAAGATATGGACCGTGTCCATCAGCTACTCCTTCCGATGCTCCATAGTGGGCTGCGGAGGACCCTCTGTCCAATTTATAATAGTTGCATGACCGATAAATCCTCCTTATAGGTTAGAATTAGCCTGGGAGACGCCGTGGACCTCGATTTGGCAGCCTTGCAGGTGTTTCAGGCGGTGGCGAACGAGCGCAGCTTTTCGCGCGCGGCGGAGAAGCTTTTCCGGACGCAGCCCGCGGTCAGCATCGCGATTCGCAAACTGGAAGACTGGGTGGGGCAGCCGCTGTTCGTTCGCGGTTCGGGCGCCCGCGTGCTCACGGATGCCGGCACGATGCTGCTGGAGTACGCCGAGCGAATGCTCAATCTGCGCGAGGAAATTCGCAAAGGGCTGCGCGAACTCAAGGGACTGGAGCGCGGGCAAGTGTCGGTGGGCGTCAATGAAAGCTCGATTCACGCCCTGCTGCCGGCCCTGGACAAGTATCGCGAGCTTCATCCCGGCGTGCATATCCGCGTGCACCGGGTGTTTTCGCGAGACGTGCCGCGCGAGGTGCTCAACCACCATCTGGACGTCGGCGTGATTTCGTACCTGCCCGAGGAGCGCGAATTGACGGGCGTGGAATTCTATCGCGATGAATTATCGCTGGTGGTGTGGCCGGGACACCTGCTGGCGCGGCGGCGCAGCGTCAGCATCAAGGACCTGGGCCAAGAAACTTTTGTGGCGCACATCGTGGAGTCGCCCTACCGCCTGCGCGTGATTCAGCTCTTCGCGCGGCATCACACGCCGCTGCGGATGGATATCGAGCTGCCGACGATCGAAGCCATCAAGCGGTTCGTGGAGCGAAAAAAGGGAGTGGCCATCGTGCCGCGCATGTGCGTGGAGGAAGAACTGGTTCGCGGCGATCTGCGCGAACTGCGCATTCCGCAGATGCGCATCCAGCGGCGATTGTATCTGGTTTACCGGCAAGACCGCCCGCTTACCGCGGCGGCGCAAGCGTTGATCGATTTACTGCGGAAAAAATCTTCTCGTGGCGCGCGCGCGCGGCAGTCTCACTCGTCCTCTGCCGCTTCCTGACACCATCCAACGAAATTTGAAGGAGAAGCGGGTGTACTGAAACGCGGCGCGACGGCACGAGAAACTTGCAGCATCCGCCCAAAGGGAGCGAGTATTTGGCGGGGGTTGTCCATGGGCGGACTTCGATTCCTGTTCCCACGATGGGGGCGGCTCGCGCGGGGGGCCCGCAGTGCGGGTCCCGGGCCGATCCGGGAAAATCGACGTTCGATACGAGTGCCCGCGGCGATGCCGGTGCTCGTATACGGACGGATGGGCAACGAACCGTTCGCTGAAAACACGGAAACGGTGGATGTCAGCTCCAACGGTGGCTACATGGCGATAAGCACGCCAGTCATTTACTCGCAACGACTCATCCTGACGAATCTACAGACCAACGAAGAACTGGCCTGCCGCGTGGCGCGCATCATCACCAATGAAAAAGACGTTACGTTCGTTGGCCTCGAGTTTCTGCAGCCCTCGCCACGTTTTTGGGGTGCGCCCGGGCCGCAGGGCCAGTCGCGAAGCCGCAACTGATCGTTCCACACGGATATTGATTCCGATAGACTCTCTTCGTAATTTTTCTTGTAAGACGATTCGAGCTGCGCGGCAGGTTGGCGAGGATGACTCTGGCGCGGCGTGGCTTCCTTTGCGGCGCTCGAATCCTTTGACCAAAGATTGAAGGGGCGCAGCGGCCAGCGTATGATGGCCTCGTAGTCAAAGTCATTTTGCCGACCCGCCTGGGCAACGACGGAATCATGACTAGCACACCACTTGGGTCCGAAAGTTCTTTGCGAGCTTCCGAGCGACGGAGCAAACCGCGCCGCCCGGTGAATTCGCTCGCCTATATCGAACTGGGCGACGACAACGGCGGAATTGTCATCAACTTCAGCGAAGGCGGCCTGGCCGTGCAAGCGGCCATGCCCATCCCCGAGACACAACTCTCACGCATTCGCTTTCAGCTGCCACGTTCGGGCGAATGGGCGGAGGGAACCGCGGAGATCGCGTGGGCCAGCGAATCGCGAAAATTGGCCGGCATCCGCTTCGTGGGAATTGCGGATGAGGCGCGTGAGGAAATCCGGTCGTGGGTGGCTGGCGAGGCCGCGCCGTCGGGATTGACCGTCGATGCATTGCCGCGAAAAAAGGAAAGCCCCTCGCTCGAATCGCCTCCGCCGCGCGTGGCGAGAAAGCTGGTCCCCGAGCTGGTGGCGACGAAAATGGAATCGGCGGGGTTCGCTCGAGAATTCCTGGCGGAGGCGGCGCCCGCGGCCGAGGTGCGCGAGCCGGATCCCGAGCCGGTCCTGGAACCGGCGACCGCACGGGTCTTGGAACCGGCGACCGAGCCGGTCAGGGAACTCGTTGAAGTTGCCTCGACTGCGCCTGCAGTGCGGCCGACGCAGTTAGGCACGGCGATCCTCGGATTGCGAGAGCCGTCGCCGACGGATGCCGCTGTTCACGATGCTTTTTCTGCGCCGCCGCGAAG
>JBAVQT010000074.1:0-2632 GCA_049694295.1 Candidatus Acidiferrales bacterium | reverse complement strand
GCCATGAAGGGGGCCGTAGAGGGCGGCGGTGGCCGCGGCAGTGGCGCAGTAGGGATCCACGTGCGAACTGCCGACCAAGCGCATGGCCGTGGAAGAGCAGTTCTGCTCGTGATCGGCATGCAGGATGAAGAGAACATCGAGAGCACGCTCGAGAGTGGGATTGGGGCGGTAATTGCGCTCGGTGGTCCGGAACAGCATATTCAGAAAATTTCCGCAGTAGGTCAGCTCGTTATCCGGATAGGCGTACGGCATGCCCAGGCTATGACGATAGGCGAAGGCCGCGAGCGTCGGCATTTTGCCAATCAGCCGGTAGGTCTGCTTGCGGCGGGAATCGGGATTGAATATGTCCTTCGAGTCCGGGTAGAAGGTGGAAAGCGCGGCCACCGAGGAGATCAGCATTCCCATGGGGTGAGCGTCGTAATGAAATCCATCCAGAAATTTCTTAATGCTTTCGTGGATGAACGTGTGATGCACGATGTTATACGACCAATTTGAAAGCTGCGATTTGGTGGGCAACTCTCCGTACAAAATGAGATACGCGGTTTCGAGATAAGTGCTGCGTTCGGCAAGCTCCTCGATCGAATATCCGCGATAGCGCAAAATTCCCTTGTCGCCATCGATGAACGTGATCTTGCTCTTGCACGAAGCGGTGTTGGTGAAGGCGGGATCGTAGCTCATCATTCCGAAATCGCCGGAATCGACCTTCATCTTCCGAAGATCGAGAGCGCGAATTGTTTCGTCGGTGATGGGGAGTTCGAATTGCTGACCGGTGCGGTTATCGGTCACCGACAGCGTGTCACGCGGCGACCCCGTGGGGTTGCCGGTGGGAGTCGCGAGATTTGCCGTCGCGTCTGTTTTCGTCGAGGTCATGGCCCAATTCCTTCCAATCGTCGCGCAACCTGGTGGGCGCGCCGGATCTTGCTAGCCCTAAATCTACACCAAAACTTACACTAAATGCATGCGTTCGCGAAGAGGGAATGCGCTGGAAGGGAGCCGTATGGGCGGGAGGACGCTTCCATACGGTTCCGTATGCACGTTTAATGTCCGTCATAGTGGTTCGGCTCGATCGCTCGTGCGAGTGCGCCTCCGGGCGGTGCAGTCCACTCGATAATTTTCTCCACGAGTGCGTGCGCAGATAGCACTTGGGGCGACGCGGGGGCCGCCGCTTTGCTATAAATGTCTCCAGCATGCCGCACACGTCGCTGCTCACCTTGTACCTCGCCGCGGGAGCGATGCTCGCCGGGCTGCTTGGCTCGCTCACGGGACTTGGCGGCGGCGTGGTGATCGTGCCGCTGCTGACGCTGGGCTTCGGCGTGGATATTCGCTATGCGATTGGCGCATCGCTAGTGTCGGTGATCGCCACGTCATCTGGAGCAGCCGCAGCGTATCTCCGCGAAGGATACTCGAATATTCGCGTGGGGATGTTTCTGGAAGTGGCCACCACGATTGGCGCGCTTAGCGGAGCGTACATCGCTTCGCGCATTCCCACGTCCGCGATCGCCGTCATTTTTGGCGTGGTGCTGCTTTATTCGGCCTACAGCTCGCTCAAATCGGATGTCGAAGTTTCACCGGACGCTCCACCCGATGCGATTGCCGCGCGTCTGCGTCTCGATGGCAGCTACCCCGTCGACGGTGAACATCGCGCGTATCACGTTCGGCACGTTCCATTCGGATTCAGCCTCATGTATCTAGCGGGCGTGCTCTCCGGCCTGCTGGGAATCGGATCGGGCGCGGTAAAAGTTCTGGCCATGGATCAGGCCATGCGCATTCCATTTAAGGTTTCCACCACCACCAGCAATTTCATGATCGGCGTGACGGCAGCGGCCAGCGCCGGGATTTATTTTCATCGCGGCTACGTCGATCCGGCGCTTTCGATGCCGGTGATGTTGGGCGTGCTGGCAGGCGCGCTCATCGGAGCGCGTATTCTCCCCAACGCGAAAGTACGCACGCTGCGGTTGGTTTTCAGCGTGGTGATTGCGGCGCTAGCCGTCGAAATGATGGTCAAAGGATTCGGAGGGCACTTCTAACCATGTGGCTCGCATCCCTGCGCAAGCGCCTCGGCGAACGAGAAATAGAACTACTGATCGGTCAGCTTCTTCGCGCGGGTGTGCTGCTCGCGGCGGCAACGGTTTTCATCGGCGGGGCTCTGTATCTCTGGCAGTCCGGCCGCACCACGCCGAATTATCATGTTTTCCGGGGGGAAACCCATGATTTGCGCCATGCGCCAGCGATCGCACGCCACGCGCTGTCGCTGCAGCCCCTGGCGCTGATTCAATTCGGTCTGCTGCTGCTGATCGTCACGCCGATTGCGCGAGTAGCGTTTTCGGCGTTTGCCTTTGCGATCGAGCGCGATTGGCTTTATGTGGCGTTCACGATCGTGGTGCTGGCGATACTTCTCTTCAGTCTCAGCGGAACCTGATACTGGCGGAGAAATTAAACTTTCGACATAAAAAGTTCTTGCGGCGCGAAACGCGGCTGAAAAACGTCAGAATTTGTGGCGCACGGGCCGGCGTCAACGTGACTCGGATTTCCCGGCAGGGACAGGCGCCACCGAAGAACTTTCGCGTGCTGCGTCCGCTGGCACGGCGAGTTCGGCGCGGTTTCGCCCGAGTTCCTTGGCGCGATACAGAGC
>JBAVQT010000073.1:0-4295 GCA_049694295.1 Candidatus Acidiferrales bacterium | reverse complement strand
ACCAGCGAGAGCGGCACCGCCACGCTCGGAATAATCGTCGCGTAAATATTCCGCAGGAAAATGAATATCACCACCACCACCAGCCCCACCGTCAGCATCAGCTCGAATTCCACGTCCGATACCGAGGCCTTGATGCTGGTCGTCAAATCCGTCAGCGTCGTCACCTGCACGCCCACCGGCAGATTCGCCACCAGTTGCGGCATCAGGTCCTTGATGCTCTTCACCACGCTGATCGTGTTCGCGCCCGGCTGCCGCTGCACGTTCAAAATAATCGCCGGAGTCTCGTTCATCCACGCCGCTTGCTTGTTGTTCTCCACCCCGTTCACGATCTGCGCGACGTCTTTCAGCAGCACCGGCGACCCGTTGCGGTAGGCCACCACCACGTTCTGGTAGTCCGCCGGCGTGGTCAGCTGATCGTTGGCGTCAATTTGATAATCCTGCCGCGGCCCGTCGAAATTTCCTTTCGCGGAGTTCACGCTGGTCTGCACCAGCGCCGTCCGCAGTGCCTCCAGCGTGATTCCATACGACGATAGCGCCACCGGATTCGCCTGAATCCGCACCGCCGGCTTCTGCCCTCCGCTGATGCTCACCAGTCCCACGCCGCTCAGTTGCGATACTTTCGGCGCCAGACGCGTATCCACCAGGTCTTCCACCTGCGAGAGCGGCATCGAGTTCGAAGTGATCCCCAGCGTCAGCACCGGCGCATCCGCGGGATTCGTTTTGCTGTAGACCGGCGGAGCCGGCAAATTCGACGGCAGGTAGCTCTGTGAAGCGTTGATCGCCGATTGCACTTCCTCTTCGCCGATGTCCAGATCCAGCGTCAGCGCGAACTGCAGCACAATCACCGAAGTCCCCGCCGAACTCGTCGAAGTCATCTGGCTCAAGCCCTGCAGCTGTCCGAATTGCCGTTCCAGCGGCGCTGTCACCGTCGTCGCCATCACGTCGGGGCTCGCGCCGGGATAAAACGTCAGCACCTGAATCGTCGGGTAATCCACCTGTGGCAGCGCCGACACCGGCAGCTGAAAATAGCAAACGATCCCCACCAGCATGATCGCCGCCATCAGCAGTGACGTGGCCACCGGCCGCTCAATAAATGGTCGTGAAGGACTCAAGGAGTGGGACTCTCGGAACTTCCGGAAGAGCTGGGAGGAGTTTTTACGACTTTCACTTTTGCGCCGCTCTGCAGTTTCTCGAAGCTGCTGTTGGCCAGCACCTCCCCGGGATTCACTCCCTGCACCGCCGTGTTCCCGGAATCTTCCACGCCCGGCGTCACTGTCCGCATCGTAGCGGTGTTGTTCGCGATCACGTATACGAACGTCGCCTGCCCGTTGCGCTGGATTGTCGAGTCGGGAATCAGCGTCACGCCCTGCAGCGTATTCACCAGCAGCCGCGTGTTCACAAATTGGTTCGGGAATAGCTCGTTCTTCCGGTTGTCGAATTGCGCCCGCAGCCGCACCGTTCCCGTCGTCGTGTCGATCTGATTGTCGATCGTCAGCAGCTTGCCCGTGGCGATCGGCGTGTTCTGCGTGCTGTCCAGCGCATACACCGGCAGCGGCACGCCCTTCCGCATCTGCGTTTGGATTTCGCCCAGGTACGTTTCCGCCAGTGTGAAGATCACCGTGATCGGCTGCATCTGCGTGATCACCGCCAGCGTCGTCGTGCTGTTGGCCTGCACCACGTTCCCCGGATCCACCAGACGCAAGCCTACGCGTCCGCTAAATGGCGCCGTGATGTGGCACCAGCCCAGCTGCACCTGATCGTAGTCCACCACACCCTGATCGTTTTTCACCGTGCCCTGATCCTGCAACACCAGTTTTTCCTGATCGTCCAGTATCTGTTTCGCGATCGCGTTCCGCGCCCAGGCCGCCCGATACCGTTCCAGGTCCATTTGCGCTTGCGCCAGCACGTTGCTGTCTTTCTCCAGCGTTCCCTGCGCCTGCGTGAGTTGCGCCTGATAGATTCGCGGATCGATGTCGATCAGCCCCGCGCCCTTCTGCACCGTCTGTCCCTCGCGATAGTTCACCGAGGAAATAATTCCAGACACCTGGCTGGTGATCGAGCTGGTGTACACCGGCGTCACCGTTCCGATCGCGCTCAGGTACACGCCGATGTTGCCTTTCTGCGCCGTCGCGGTCGTCAGCGTCACCGTCCCGCCCTGCCCGCGGCGCGAAGCCGTTGCGCTGCTGGCCGCCTGGTCGTGGTGCCGCAGCGCCAGATAAATAATCAGTCCGAACACCAGGAACATGATCACCCAGATCCACACGTGCCCGTGGTGTTTCTGGCCATCACCCAGGTGGCCTAACTTTTCGGGTTCGTTTTGAGCATGAGACTGGCCCAGTTTTGCGGGCTCTTTCGGCGGCTGAGGCGGTTGATTTTCCATCATGTTCCTTTTCGAATCTGAGTCCGGATGCGCACGTCATTCCGAGCAATTTTCGGCCCATCGCTTGGGCATGTCCACTGGCGCTTTCGTCGCGCGCGCCCACTCCTCGCGCTCGGCGATCGGCTCACACCGCTTGTGGCAAGGTGCTGCGGCTATTGTTGAACTCCACGTCCCTGGAGGAACGGACACCGCTCCTTCACTATTGACGCGCGTGGCGTCCGTTTTGGCACATTTTCTAAGACGAGCCAGCTCGCCTTTTCGTTACATACGATTGCCCTTAGCAACTCACAAATGCAACTCGTCCACATGTTCAGCGTCACACTTCCCATTTCGCTCAGCATCCGCCGCTACTCACGTTAAAATAAGATCGAGCATGCTCGTGCCGGACCGGCCTCCATTTCAAATCGGTCGCCGCGCCCGCCGCGCCTTGCGAATCTGATTTCACTTTCTTCCATTGCCTGGAGACCGCTCCGTGAATGCGCCAACTGAAGTAAGGCAGGGCGGACAGCTCAGCGACTATCTCGCCGCCGAGCGCACCGTTCTCGCCTGGATTCGCACCGGCCTGGCCTTGATGGGTTTTGGTTTCGTCGTGGCGCGTTTCGGCCTGTTTCTCCGGGAGATTCACTTCGCCGGCAGCGTCGCTCCGGCCCAATCCTACGGCCTGTCCCTGTGGTTCGGCACTGCATTGATCGCCGCGGGAGTGGCTGTAAATGTGTTCGCCGGATGGCGCCACGCTCGCTTGACGCGTGACCTGGATCGCGGCGGTCCCGTTCGTTCCCGCTCTGCGTCGGTCGCCGTCGCCATCGCTTTTTTTCTGGCCTTGGTCGGACTGGCGATGGCCATTTATTTGGTATCGCTCCACGGATCCAAAAGTTCAGGCTTCAGCAGCATTCCCAGAATCGGCCAGGAGGCGCCCATGGAACCGGCTTCAAGCAACGGCATCGTAACTCTTCGCAGCAATCACTCCGTCGACGATACCATCGAAAAACTCAAAACCATTCTCCAAGCCAAGGGCGTCACCGTCTTCGCCCTGGTGGACCACGGCGGCGAGGCCGAAAAGGCCGGATTCAAGATGCCTCCCACCAAGTTGCTGATCTTCGGCAGTCCCAAGGGCGGCACGCCGATAATGCTCGCGGCTCCCACCGCTGCGCTGGACCTTCCCCTAAAAATCCTGGTCGCCGAAGATCCTCAGGGCGGTGTCTGGCTCTCCTACAACAGCCCGGCCTATCTCCAGCAGCGCCATGCCATACCGCCCGATCTCTTGCCGCCTCTGGCCGTCGTGCAGGCCTTGGCCGATCAAGTCACCAAATAGTCTCGGGCGCATTTACAGCAGCGCGCGATTTTTTTCGGCCGCGGTCTGCGCTTTTATGTTTTCAGCGCGCCCCCTCGAACTTCTACCCGGAGATTCCGGCGTCCGCTCCGATCGCCCTCTCACAACCGCGCGGATTTCCGGCTTCCCCGTGATTCCGCTAGCCACCTTTTGATTGCTACCGATCGCCGCGATCCGCGCGCGGTTTCCAGCAGATCCTGTTTCGCCTACAGTTTCCCGCCCTGCCGTCTCCATATTTCTCTGGATGGAGAATCCCCCTCTCCAATCCCACACTCAACGGGAAGGCTCAAGTACGCGGCACGAGAAAAAAACTACTCACGAGAGGAAATTCAACATGACCACCAATGCGGGAAAAAAGTGCGGCCATCCCAACTGTTCGTGCACCGTCTCGCCGGACAAGACCTACTGCAGCGCGCAATGTGAAGGCGCCGCCAAGACGCCCGATATCGATTGCCGCTGCGCTCATCCCGGCTGCAAGGGAAGACTGACCTAGCCGCTTCTAGCCCGTCGCAGACGCCGCGCTCCCGCGGAAGTTTGCCTCGCGAGCGATCCATACTCGCGCCGCAAAATTGAAATACAGGCAAC
>JBAVQT010000072.1:0-4730 GCA_049694295.1 Candidatus Acidiferrales bacterium | reverse complement strand
GGTGCCTCGCGCGTGTAGCAGTCGTAGGGGATGCCCTTGAGCCAGTAGATGCCGCAGAAAATCACGAAGGCGAGCAAAAAGTTCATGGCCGGGCCGGAGATAGCGATGAAAAAACGTTTATAGCGCGGCTGAGAAAGAAATTCGTAGGGTTGACCGGTGCGTTCCTCGAGAGGATTATCGCCAGCCATGCGGACGTAGCCGCCGAGAGGCAAGGCGCTGAGACGGTAATCGGTGTCGCCGCGCTTGAAACCCCAGAGACGCGTGCCGAAGCCAAGGGAAAAAACTTCGACGCGCACGCCGCAAAGTTTGGCGGCGAGAAAGTGCCCGCCTTCGTGCACGAAAATCATGACGCCGAGACCGACCACTACCGCTATGATTGCGATAACCGAAATAGGCATAAGTCCCTCAAGAATATTCTACAGGTACGCAGGGCAAAATGCGAAGACGGCGTGCTGCGCTGGTGTCGTAATTGGGGCGGCGCACGATTCAGGGACGGCGGCGTGCTACTCGTCGCCGTGGAGCCAGGCTTTCACGGCGTGGACCAGGACTTGGCCGTTTACGGCGGCTAGCGATTCGGTGAGCGGGATTCCCTTCGGGCATACCTTCACGCAATTCTGGGCGTTGTCGCAATCTTCGATGCCGCCGGGACCCATGAGGGCTTCGAGTCGGCCGGCGGAGTGCATTTTGCCAGTGGGATGGAGATTGAAGAGGCGCACCTGACTGACGATGGCGGCCCCGACGAAATTGGTGTGCTCGTTAACCTTGGGGCAAATCTCCAGGCAATTGCCGCAGGTGATGCAGCGAGAGAGCGGATAGCCCACTTCCTGCTTGGCGGGAGACATGCGCGGGCCCTCACCGAGCGCGTAGGTGCCGTCAATGGGAATCCAGCATTTGGTGCGCTTGAGATCGTCGAACATTTTCTGACGATCCACCTGCAGGTCGCGAACCAGCGGAAATTTGGTGAGCGGCTCGAGGCGGATGGGCTTTTCAAGCTCGTCCACGAGCGCGGTGCAGGCCTGGCGCGGTTTCCCGTTAATTAGCATGGCGCAAGCGCCGCAAACTTCCTCGAGGCAATTGGCCTCGTAACTGACGGGCGTGGATTCCACCCCGGTGCAAGTAATGGGACGCTCGGCGATGTCCCGCAGGCAGATGATGACGTTCATGTGCGGGCGGTAGCGGAGCTCGAACTCTTCCCAGCGGACGGATTCATCGGGGCGCTGCTGGCGCTTGATGCGAACGATGAAGGTCTTTGGCGTTGCGTCAGACATGAGTCCTCGGTGCGTGAAGCGTGATTCGCGACTTGTAACTCGCGATTCGTCGGCCGCAAGAGCCTCGGATCTCAAGACCCGAGCGACATTGAAAAGCGTCGCAACAAAGATCAAAACCTGCTCCGGCCATTTTACTCCTTGGCGGTGTACTTGCGCTCGCGGAGCGGGAGCAGCGAGGTGTCAACCGCCTCGTACTCAAGCTTGATTTTGCCGCCGTTATAGCTGGCTTTGGTGGTCTTGAGCCAATTGGCGTCGTCGCGGTTGGGAAATTCGGGCTTCCAGTGCGCGCCGCGGGATTCGTTGCGCGCGAGCGCGCCGAGCGCGATCACTTTCGCGAGGACCAGCATATTGCCCAGCTCGCGGACGAAGTTGAGCGTTTGATTCGACCATTGCGTGCGGTCGGAAAGATCGATGCGCGTGAAACGGTCGGCGAGCGTATCGAGCTGGCCGAGCGTGTTTTCGAGCTTGGAGTTGTAGCGGGTGACGGTGACATTTTCGGTCATCAACGCGCCGAGCTCTTTCCAGATGGTGAGAGGATTTTCGGTGCCCACATGCTGGTTGAGGAGCGCGTCGCTGATCTCCTGCTGGCGGACGCGCTCTCGCTCAAATACGGAAGACGGCGTGGAGTCGCAGCCGTGCTCGAGGTTGCGCGCGTATTTCACGGCGGCAGGCCCCGCGATGCCGCCTCCGTAGATGCAGGAGACCAGCGAATTCGCGCCCAGGCGATTGGCGCCGTGATACTGGTATTCGCATTCGCCCGCGGCGTAGATGCCGGGAATGTTGGTGGCCTGATTTTCGTTGTCAACCCAGAGGCCGCCCATGGTGTAGTGCATCGCCGGAAAAACTCTCATGGGCTCGACGTGGGGATCGACGCCGACGAACTTCTGATAGATTTCGAGGATGCCTTCGAGCTTGCGCTCGAGCACTTCGCGCGGAATATGGGAGACATCGAGATAGACGGCAGGTTCGCCGGAGAGTCCCATCTTCATTTCGTAGACAATCTTGTGGATGGCGCGGGTTGCGACGTCGCGCGGAACGAGATTGCCGTATTTCGGGTACCACTCCTCGAGAAAATAGAAACGCTCGGACTCGGGTACGTCCTTGCCGCGGCGCTTGTCGCCGGCGTTTCTCGGAACCCAGACACGCCCACCTTCGCCGCGAGCGGATTCGCTCATCAGGCGGCATTTGTCTTCGCCGGGAATCGCGGTGGGATGCACTTGAATGAACTCGCCGTTGGCGTAATAAGCGCCCTGCTGGAAAAGGGCGGACTGCGCGGAGCCCGTGCAGACCACGGAATTCGTGGAGTAGACGAAGAGCGCGCCGATGCCGCCGGTGGCGAAAATTACGGCGTCGGCAGGGAAGGTGCGAATTTCCGTAGTCTTCAGATTCATGGCGCAGATGCCGCGCGAGATGCCGGCAGGATCGAGAACCGCGGAAAGAAACGTCCAGCCTTCGAATTTCTTCACTTTGTCTTCGGATTCGAAGCGGCGTACCTGTTCGTCGAGAGCGTAAAGAAGTTGCTGGCCGGTGGTGGCGCCGGCAAACGCGGTGCGGTGATACAGCGTGCCGCCGAAGCGTCGAAAATCGAGCAGGCCTTCGGGCGTGCGATTGAACATGACGCCCATGCGGTCCAAAAGATCGATGATGCCCGGCGCGGCTTCGCACATGCCTTTGACGGGAGACTGGTTGGCGAGGAAATCGCCGCCGTAGACGGTGTCGTCAAAATGTATCCAGGTGGAGTCGCCCTCGCCCTTGAGATTTTTCGCGGCGTTGATGCCACCCTGGGCGCAGACGGAATGCGAGCGCTTGACGGGCACGATCGAGAATAGATCGACGGGAACGCCGGATTCGGCCACGCGGATGGTGGCCATCAGACCGGCCAGTCCGCCGCCGACGATGATGATTTTTGGCTGGCGCTGGCTCATTGCCCGTAACCCCGCACGTAACCGCCTAGCGGGAACCATGCGTAGTGGAACCCGAGCACGACGGCGACGCCAGTGACAACGCACGCGAGACCGACCACCAAGCCAAGCCATCCGAAGGCGCGTTGCGCGCGCGGCGTCACGGCGATGCCCCACTTGCAGGCGAAATTCCAGAGACCGTTGCCGAGGTGGAAGGAAGCGGCAACGATTCCGACGATGTAAAAGGTCAGGTACCAGGGATTGCCCATCGAACGAGCCACGTCGCTGTAGCGCGTGACGCCGTGGCCCATGAAGCGCTCGGTGTAGAGGTGCCAGACGATGAACGCGAGGGCGATCATGCCGGACCAGCGTTGGAGGACGTAGAGCCAGTTGGCCATCCAGGGATGGCCCAGCGCGTTGGACTTCCCTTTCCACCAGATCCACATGCCGTAGAGCGCGTGAAATGCGATGGGGATCCAAAGCACACAGGTCTCGATGGCGATCCGCCACGGCACGGTCTGCAACTCGCTTGATAGCTGATTGTACTTTCCGGGGCTGACCAGAGCGTAGCTATTGGACCAGAGATGGTCGAGCAGATAGGCCCCGATGGGAATAATGCCGCTTAAAGAATGTAGTTTGTCGAGGAGGTAACTGGTTTTTGATTCAGCCGCAGGGGCGGACATGCACGCTCCGAAGAAATTTAGCTAATGCGGTGCGAAAAGCCAGTATAGGGATGCAAAGAAAGGTATGCAAAGGAAAAGCGATAGGCGCGGGAAGTGACGGTTTCGAGCGCCGCGCAGGCGCGTGGTGCTGACCGATCGGACAGCCGCGGGCGAGGCATCGCGGGCGAAGCGAAACAGCGTGTAGAAGGCACGATTCTGGAAACCGGAGAAGCGCGGGGCGCGGGCGGGCAGAGAGAATGTGTTAGTTTTTGGAAAAGCGGCAAAGGCGCACGAGAATGCCAAGCGAATACGTCGGCGAACTGAAAAAATGGGTGACGCAGCTGGCCGGAGCCGGCGCTTCCGGCGGAGGCATCGGACTGGCGCGGGCGGTGGACTTGATCAGCAAAACGTTTGCCGTGCAGCCCCATGAAGTGGCCATTTTCGCCCTGGCGACCGACGAGCGATTTCTGAGATTTGTGGTGCCGGAACCGCTCAAGCTGGTGGGGACGATTCCTCTGACCAGCGGAAATTCGCTGGCGGCGCGGACGGCGCGGGAGAAACGCGCGGAAATCGTGAACCACTTCGCGTTTGTGCCGCACGCTTCGGTATTTGAAGCGGTGCCGATTTCGGAAGAGCGCGGCGAGCCGATCCAGAAAATCATGAGCGCGCCGATGACCATCGATAAAAAGCTGGTGGGCGTGATTCAGATTTCGCGGAAGGGCAAGACGGCCGCGGAGGCCGGACCGGATTTCACGCACACGCAATTGCGCGAGCTGAAGCTGATTGCAGATACCATAGCGCCCTGCGTGCCGATGCTGGCGCGGGAGTAGACTTCCGAGCGGGCGTTTATTTTTCAGCTTACCGCTGCAAGTTAAACGAAGATTGTACCATTTGTAAAC
>JBAVQT010000071.1:0-2505 GCA_049694295.1 Candidatus Acidiferrales bacterium | reverse complement strand
AAAGGATCGCGAAGCAGATCTTCGGGCAGTCCGAGGGGCTGAAGCTGGACAAACCATTCTTTCTGTATTCGCATATCGAACGCATGCGTCCTTTATGCGAGGAAATGAGGGGAGAAGGGCTACCTCTGATCCACATCTGTATGGATTATCCAGAACCCTATCAATACGAACTCATTGAGCTGTCCGACCTTACTGTCGTAATTCCCAAATCGGTGTTCCGCGAGCTCCACGCAAGATATGGCGACAAGGTGCAGTGGATCCCGCAATCGATTCATTTGCCCCCAACGCAGGCACCGAATAGCGCCTTACACTCCGAACCGGAACCGCTGCGAACGGTGCCGCGCCCCAGACTCGGCTATCTTGGACCGATTTTCGCGCGGCTAGACCTCCCCTCGCTGCGCAAAATGCTGTCGGACAATCCCGATCTGCATTTCGTGTACTTCGGTGAATCGGAGGAACTGAAGCTTCCGAATGCCCACGGGATCGGCTGGCATCCCCCGGAAGAACTGCCGCGGTTTGTGAAATCGTTTGATGTGGGACTGATGCCCTATGATCGGAGTCAGAAGAAGAACCTCCATTGTTCTCCCTTGAAACTCTATGACTACTTCTTGGAGGGATTGCCTGTCGTCGCGACTCCCATTCTTGAGCTTTCAGAGTTCGCCGACCTTATTTATTTTGGAGAAACGGCCGAGGAGCTATCGGATGCGGTCTCACAGGCCCTGGCCGAACCCCCCGATAGTCCGAAACGCGCGCGGCGCAGAGATGCGGCCCGATCGCATTCGACCGAAGCTCTGGGACGCCGACTCGGTGAAATACTTAGTTCGCTTGGACCTGGACAAGGAAGATCAGAGTGATCGCGCTCGGTCTGAATTATTCGCAAATGCATGATTCGTCAGCGTGCATCGCGCGAGACGGGAAAGTTCTTTTTGCCGTGGCCGAGGAGCGATTGAGCCGTTTGAAGCACGACTCGCGTTTTCCGAGTCTCGCGATCCGCGCCTGTCTCGATGCCGCCAAGGCGCAAGCCAGCGACCTCGACTTCGTTTGTTTCGGCTGGCAACCGGCCGCAGCCGCTCTGCGACATGACTTGAAATGCTTTGCAGCAGGATCCATGCCCTTCAACTATTTGGACGTCGTCAGCACGGTACGCCGGAATCTTACTTTTGGGCGAAGGCAGAGAGGTGAAAGAGAGTTTTGCCGGATTTTTGGTCCTACTAAAGCGCAATTTCGATTCGTCGATCACCATTTGGCGCATGCAATCAGCGCTTATGCATATTCGGGATTCGAGGATTCCGCCGTCCTGGTGGTTGATGGTCGCGGCGCTTGGGAAGCCACCTCGCTCTGGCACGGCCGCAACGGCCGACTCGAACATGTGTGGACAATTCCCTGGCCCAATTCACTGGGGCTTTTCTATGCACAGTTCACCCACTTCCTCGGATTCACGCCCTACAGCGACGAATGGAAAGTCATGGGCCTCGCCCCGTACGGCGAGCCCGGAATCGACCTACGCGAGTTTCTGGTGCCAGATGACAATCCCTATCGCGTTTCATCGCGACTGCTCCTGGGAAGCTCTTCCGCTCCCCTGGCTGAGATCGAAGCTCGCCTGGGTTCGCCGCGCGTTCCGGAGTCTGAGATCGGTGCCGCGCACAAGAATCTTGCATTCGCCGTCCAGGAGGCCTGCGAGACCGCGATGTTGACGCTGGCCCGCGCAGCGGTGGCTCGCACTGGCACGCGCAACCTCTGCCTCGCCGGCGGCGTGGCGCTGAATTCCAAAGCCAACGGAAAAATTCTGTCGGCTGGCGCGGTGGATCGAATTTTCGTGCAGCCCGCGGCGAGCGATGATGGGGTATGCCTCGGTTCGGTGCTGGCACCTCTCCTCGATTCGGGCGGCGCGCTGCCGGTTTTCAAAATGCGCCACGCGTTTCTGGGCCCCGAGTCTTCTGACGCGGAAATCGAATCGGCATTATGTACCTACAAGATCCGGCACACACGCGTCTCCGACCCCGCCGCAGCGGCCGCTGAACTGCTGGCCGCCGGGAAGATCCTGGGATGGTTTCAGGGACGAATGGAGTTTGGCCCGCGGGCGCTTGGGGGACGCTCGATCTTGGCCGATCCGCGCGATCCGGAGATGACCGTCAAGGTAAATAACGCCGTGAAATTCCGCGAATGGTGGAGGCCATTTGCCCCGTCCATGCTTGCCGAATGCGCTGGCGACTATATCGAATCCGCAACCGATTCGCCTTTCATGATCCTGACGGCGCAAGTGCGTCCGGATAAACGCATCGTGATTCCCGCCGTGACGCACGCCGACGGCAGCGCGCGCCCGCAGACCGTCGAGCGCGACGTCAATCCGCTTTACTGGCGCCTGATTTCCGAGTTTGGCCGCCGCGCGGGCGTCCCCGTAGTGATGAACACCTCGTTCAATCTTCGTGGCGAACCGATCGTCAACTCGCCTGCCGATGCCATCCGCACGTTTTTTAGCTCGGGAATGGATGCGCTGGTCATTGG
>JBAVQT010000070.1:0-6555 GCA_049694295.1 Candidatus Acidiferrales bacterium | reverse complement strand
CTCTAGCGGAAATGATCCACTAAAATGATGTCGGAATCCTCGTGGTCCACCTGAGTATACAAAATGTGCCTGCCATCGGGGGAAAGCGACAGATCCAGACCGGCAGGACGATCCGCCGGAAGAACGCGAAACGTCTTCTTGGTCGCCAATTCGTAGTAATCGAGATAGCCCTTCTTGCCGTCCAGCGCGAGAAAGTAGATTCCCTTGTCTCCGGGAACCCAGCGGCGATGCTGCGAAATCGGGGGCGCAAATACGAGTGCCTCGCTGCCTCCGCCGGCAGGCATGCGCCAGAGTTCCATATTCTTGAAATAGTAGAGGAAGCGGCCATCGGGCGATTCCATCGGCATGTAGCCGCCATCTTGAGTCACCTGAGCGACCGCTCCGCCCTGAGGGGAAATCCGGCAAATCTGATCGTGTCCCGTGGTGTCGCAAGAATAGAAGACCCAGCTGCCGTCTTTCGCCCAGTAAGGCATGTTGCTATCGGCTTCTCCCGAAGTCAGCTGACGCGGAGCGCCACCATCCGCGCTCACGATGAAAAGCTGCGAACTGCCCGTCGACCGCGAATCGAACACGACCCAGCGCCCATCCGGTGACCATCGCGGTGACCCCGCTTGCGGGCCGCCGAAATCCGTGAGCTGCACCGTATTCGAGCCGTCTGCGTCGCAGACATAAATTTCCGTGCTGCCGGAGCGGTCTGAAGTGAATGCAATTCTCTTGCCGTTCGGAGAAAACTGGCCGCTGTAATCCTGCCGGCTGGATGCAATCAACTCGACTGGATTGCGCCCTTCATGGCCGCCATTAGCGAGTTCCGCGCGCCATATATTTGTGTCGCGCAGATCGGTGGCGTAGACGATGCGATTACCTTGCCAGGAAACGTCCAGGCCGTTGATGATATCGGCTCGCAATCCTTGATTCACCGGCGCTCCGCCCTCCGCGGAAACCCGCCAAATGCTCGACCCTCCCGCCCGCGCCGATGCGAAGACAATCGCCGAACCATCCGGGGTCCAGGAAACCCCACTGATTTGGGTGTTGTCGAAGGTCAGGCGCCGCGGCTCGCCCCCCTGCACCGGCATCACGTACAAATCTTCCACGAAGTGGCTGGTGGCCCGAACGAAGGCGATCGTCCTTCCGTCCGGCGAAATCCGCGGGAAAGAGTCGCCCGCCAACCGATCGTGAGCGGACGGCGTAGTGAGCCGCGTTTTCTCACCGGAATCGACGGACGCCCAGAAAAGGCCGGCGGGCTCGTTGATGGCTTCACTATAAGGAAAAATGAGGGAATCTCCCGCCGGCGAATAATCGAGCCCGCTCCAGGTCTGCGGCCCACTCGCGGGAAAAGAATCTATTTCTCGCTCGTGTCCGCCCAGCGCGGGCACCATATACAGTCCGGCCCCCGGTTCGGACGCACGCAGGTACGCCAGGTAACGTCCATCGGGCGACCACGTGGGGCTCGCAACGTCGCCCTCGCCCGAAGTCAAGCGCAGCGGGCTGCCCGCTCCCACAATCTTGACGTAGAGATCCATCACTCCGTCCGGCACGCTTCCATCCCACGCAAAAGCTACTTGATTTCCGTCGGCCGAGAATGCGGGATCGAGTTTCCGGCCCGGCAAGCCAAGCAGCGGCGCGGACTTCATCGCCGGCAACGAAGCGACCATGGCGTGATGGTGAAGATGCTCGAAGAACAGCGCCGCGATCACCAGGGTCACCAAGACGGCGAGAACCGCAACCGCCGCGAAGATGTGCTCGCGCGATTTTCGCGGCGCTGGCTCAAATTCTGATTCCGCGGAACCAGCCCCGGCGCTGGACGCTATAATCTTTGCCGAAGACGGCGCTTTCCCGGATTCCGTGTCGCGCTTCATTCGTTTCAGATCCGCGCGCATCTCGCCCGCGGTCTGATACCGGAAATCGCGATCTTTCTCCAGTGCCTTCTGCAGCAAGCGGTCGAAATCGCCAGGCACCGCCGGATTGATCGGTGCCACCGGCCCTGACGTGCGATTGAGGATCGCCTCGAAAATCACCGCGGAGCTGTTGCCTGGAAAGGCGCGTTGTCCGGAAGCCATTTCGTATAGCACGGACCCGAAACTGAATAAGTCGCTGCGCCCGTCAAGTTCTTCTCCGCGCGCCTGCTCGGGCGACATGTACGCTACCGTGCCCAGCGTCGAGCCCGGACTGGTGAGAAAATCCGGACCGCTCAAGGGATCGTTGGCCGCCGTCGAGGCTGCCGTCAGCACCCCCGCACCCTCGGCAACCCGCCGCAACGATGGCGTCATCTTGGCTAGGCCAAAGTCCATGATCTTGGCCTGCCCGCGCGTGGTGATGAAAATATTGGCCGGCTTGATGTCGCGATGGAGAATGCCTTTTGCGTGAGCCGTATCGAGCGCGTCCGCGGTCTGGATGGCAAGATCAAGCAGCGGTCCGTTGGGCAGCGGCCCCGCGAACAGTTTTTCGTTGAGCGGCAGGCCTTCCAGCAGCTCCATGGCGATGAACCATTGGCCATTCTGCTGGTCAATTTCGTAGATCGTGCAAATATTCGGATGGTTCAGCGCTGAAGCCGCTCGAGCTTCCCGTTGGAAACGCTCGACGGCCACCGGATCGCTCGCGAATTCCGGCGGCAAAAACTTCAACGCTACCCGCCGGCCGAGCTTCAAATCCTCGGCCGCATACACGACACCCATTCCCCCGCTGCCGAGTTTTTCCAGAATCCGATAATGCGAAATTGTTTCGTCCGTCATGTTGGTTCGCCTCGCGCGAAAATCAGCGCGAGAATCCGCGATGGTATCTCGCAGCCCCAGGCGAGTCAACGGAACCACTGTTTCCTTTCACCAATCGGGATTGCCCGGCATCAGGACTTGTGAGATACATGAGCGCTGACTTCGTCCCGGACGCTGCCACCCTCCAGCCCGCAGCGTAGGAGTCGGACCCCGTATGGACCATCTGACGCCCCATGACGTGATGATTATGTTCATGGCTTTGGCCACGCTCCTGGGCGCGGCCAAGATCGCCGGCGAACTGATGCAGAAGCTCGGCCAGCCGTCCGTGCTCGGCGAAATCCTGGCTGGAATCCTGCTGGGCCCCACCGTGCTCGGCTATTTCCGTCCCAACATTTACAACCTGCTGTTCCCCAGCCACGGCGCGATTCCGATCGTGCTCGATACGGTCACCACCATGGGCGTGGTGTTCTTCCTGCTCACCGCCGGGCTTGAAATCGACCTGCGCAGCATTTTCCGCCAGGGGCGCAGCGCGCTTCTGGTCAGTTTCCTCGGCGTGATTATCCCGTTTTTCTTCGGCGCAGGAGCCGCGGGCCTGTTCCCGCATTTTCTGGGCGCGGAAAGAGGCGCGGACCGCCTGATCTTCGCGCTTTTCGTAGGCACGGCGCTTTCGATTTCAGCTCTGCCGGTGATCGCCAAAATCCTGATGGATCTCAATCTCCTCCGAACGGAAATGGGAACCATCGTGATGTCCTCGGCCATGTTCGACGACCTGGTGGGCTGGATCCTGTTTTCCGTGGTTCTCGGCATGATGCACTCCGGAGGCTTTTCCTTCTCCGGCATCAAGCGAACCATCGGCTTGGTCACGCTGTTCGTGGTCCTGGCGCTTACCGTGGTGCGTTGGTTGATTGACAAGCTCCTGCCGCTCCTGCAGGCGCACACCAGCTGGCCGGGCGGCGTGCTGGGCTTCATCTTCACGCTCACTCTGGCTTCCGCCGCCTTCGCCGAATTTGCCGGCATTCACGCCGTCTTCGGCGCTTTCATTATCGGAATCGCCGTGGGCGAATCCACCCACCTGCGCAAGAGAACTTCCGAACACATCCACGAAATCGTCACCCATGTTTTCGCGCCCTTCTTTTTTGCCAGCATCGGCCTGCACACCAACTTCGTCAAGAATTTCAATCTGCCCGTGACGGCCACCGTGATCGCTGTCGCTTGCGTCGGCAAACTGGCCGGGGCCGGCCTGGGGGCACGCCTGGGCGGGATGGATCGCCGGACGTCGTGGGGCGTGGGCCTCGCGATGAACGCGCGCGGCGCCATGGAAATGATTTTGGGGCTGCTGGCGCTGCAGGCCGGCCTGATCAAAGACAGCATGTTCGTCGCGCTGGTGGTGATGGCGCTCTTCACTTCGATGATCTCGGCTCCGGCCATTCACTACCTCTTGCGCGGCCGTAAATCGCTCACTCTGAGAGATGTGGTCAACGCGAAATTTTTCATGCCCAATCTGGAAACACGCTCCAAAACCGAAGCCCTCCAGCAGATGTGCACACTGGCGGCTGACGCCGTGTCGAATTCCCCGGAGCGTTTCCTCCGGCTGGTGCTCGAGCGCGAGCGCGTCTCGCCGAGCGGCTGGCAAAATGGCCTGGCCGTGCCCCACTCCCGCGTCGGCGGAGTCTTGCAGCCCATCGTCGTGGTCGCTCGCTCCCGCGACGGCATTGATTTCGACGCTCGCGACGGCAAGCCCGCGCGCCTGATCGTCCTCATCCTCACCGAAGACAACCAGACCCAGCAGGACCTGGTCCGCGACGCCGGCCAGCTTTTCGCGAATAAGGAAGCCGTTGACCAGGCCCTTGCTGCCGGCACCTTCGTCGAGCTAGTTGCGGCTCTGAAAGCTCCCGTGCAATAGCACCGTGCGCGCGCTACCGTCCGGACGCTCCGGCATTCGTTGCCGGGGCGTTCGGCGCTTTTTCCCCGATTCGAAATTCCGTCCACGGTCCGCTCTTCATATCGATCAGCACCGGCGCTTGCCAGGAAAATTCTGGATGCGCGCTCAGCCACGCCGCGGCATCGAAATCCTGCCCGCAGGGATGGCCGATGCGCGCCACGAACGTCATCGCCTCCGCCATGCGGCTATCCGCCACCTTTCCCTGCACCGCGCCGATATCCGTGTAGGGCCGAAACTGCGGATCGTTCGGGATGGCGCCCTGCGATTCGCCGTGTCCGCACAAAGTGCGGGCGTCCGGGCCTTCGGTCTTGGTGTAGGTGTCGTAGTGATCGGCGAGAAATGTTTCGGCCAGCGTGGTGTCTATCTTTCCCTTGTTGGCCGCCATCAGATCGTCCCAGCGAATGTGCCGCGCGTTGGCCGAAAGCGAAGGATCCGTCGCGTTAAACGTGGTTTCGTCGCGCAGCACGTCGGGATCGCTGGCGAAATTCGAGCCCACGAAATATCCGTCCTTGGTCTTCCAGACTTTGGTGTGCCGCAGCCCCAGTTCGAATCGCGCCACTTCTCCTGTTTTGCGGTCGCCGAGCAACCAGTCGTTGGCATAGCCGCCGTTGTTGCCGTCCAGCATGATCTTCACGTACTCATCAATCGAAGACGCATACTGCATGGCCTTGCGCGCGCGCACGAATTCCGGCTTGCCGTTGGCGTCCCAGCCGTGGAAATCGGTGATGGTGGTTTCGGTGACCATCAGTCCCGCGGAATTGATGGTGAAATCATCGTCGCTGACGATCACCCCGGGGTATCCGTCCATCAGCATGCGGTAGCCTTGCTGCGGAACGATGTCGAAAATAATCTTCCAGCGCGCGCCGTCAATGTAGCTGGTCCAGTTGTTGTGCGCGATCACGATCTGGTGATCTTTGGTCCAGCTCCCGGTAGCCACAAACGCGCTGCAGCGCTCCGGATTGGTGATCTTCGGCTGGTTCTGCGCGTGCGTCTGCGCATTCAACCAGGGCACGTAGTAATCCGGCAGTTCGGAGAAAGCGTTCAGTGCGACGATGTCGTCCAGATCGAGCTTGGTCTTCTGCGCCTGCAAACCGTCCACGATTCCCTGCAGCTCGGCCTGATATTCGGGGTCAATCTTCGGCCACAGCATCTGGCGAGCCGCGCGACGGAAAAATTCCCAGTCGCGCCAGGTCTGGTGCGTCATCTCGGTGCGCACCGCAGCAAACCCATCCGCAATTTCAGGCGCCAGCAGATATCCGTGCTGATAACCGATCTCGTGCGGCGTTCCCTCGAGATGCACGTAAATCCATCCGCCGCGCTCGAAGCGATAACCCTTGGCAAGCGCCGCGTCATCCGAGCCGGACTGTCTCGCAACCCCGGCATGCGAAGCGGCCGAAGGAATCGCGCCGCGCGAAGCGGCGGCAAACAAGGGCATCGCAACCAGCACGCCAGCGCACGCCGCAAGCGTCACAAACGCCAACCGGTTCCTCACAGATCGCATTCAACCTCCCCAAAATCTGCAAATAAATTCCGGAGCGATGGTAGGCGCGAACCCCAACCAGTGTCAACGCGCCATGCCCGGACTGTTGTCGCTCGATCCGATCTGCCGAACCGGCTGGCGGCGTCCTGCGACGGTAAATTTTGGGTCCTTGACTCCCCCTCCCCCCCGTTGCGCGATTTGAAGAGAGTGACCAGTGGGTAGTGGCTGGTGAATGGTGACGCGCGGAGATGGCGCGGCGGGGTCCCGGTCGGTGGACCGGGGCGGGGAATGCGAAATTTGGGGAGGGGTGGTGGCTCGGCGGGAGGTCTAAAATAGGGGGTGGTATTTCCGCGATTAGAGGCATGCCGTAACGATTGTTTTCAATGGGTTGGAGGGTGGTTCTAATTTTCCATACCGCGATTAAA
>JBAVQT010000069.1:0-3872 GCA_049694295.1 Candidatus Acidiferrales bacterium | reverse complement strand
GCACCGTGCCGGTGCGCTAGGCGCTGTTGGCCGATCGAGAGTCTACGATCCCGTGCGCGAGGCCGGCGCAGAAGCGGGCGCGCTCCCTGGAGCGGGCCGCGAATTGGCCGCAGGAGCGGTTGCCTGCGGAGCGTCTGGCGCGCTGGCCTGAGTTGGCTTCGAGGCGGGGAAACGCTTCGCGAGCCACGCACGCGCTTCTTCCGGATGGTAATTGAACGGGCCCAGGCCGCCCTTGTAGACGATGGTCCCCGATTCATCCACGATGTAAATTCTTTCCGGCCACGCCGAGTAGGCGCGGTCGGTAGTGTCATGCATGTCGTCAATTCCCAGCGGAAGAGGGAAGTGGAAGCGCTGCGAAAAATCGCCGGCGATGGCCACGCGCTGCGCGAGGGTGTGCGGCTGCGGGTAGCAGACGCCCTGATCCACGTTGGACTTCATCTGCCACTCGTCCTGCGGATGCGCTTCGCGGATATACACGGCCAGAAAATTGGCGCGGTCCTTGTAGTCGTTGTACAGAGTGACGAGGTAGCCTACCTCGCGCCGGAAGGGCGGTCAGGTATAGCTGCCGAAGATGAGGATCAGCGGGCGCGCGCCGATGCGGTCATGCAGATAGAAAGGAGCCTGGCCGTCGATGGCGTATAGTCGCGCGTCGGGAGCGCGGTCGCCGACCTTCAGGTCTCCGCGGCGCCATTGCGGCAGCGCGTAGCGCAGAAAGCCGTACACATCGCGCGGGCCGCCCATGAAATGGCTCAGCAGCACATACGTGGCTATCAGCAGCACCACCGGCGCCAGCACAAACCAATGCCACTTTCGCACGAAGAGATTACCTCCGGATTACGAGTGATGATAACGGATGAAACCCACGATAGCGGAGGCGCTGGCGGGCGTCAATCGCGGAACGGCGCGTGGATTGCGGAAATAAGATGTTTGGATTTTTTGTGAGCATGGGACCGTAAAGCGCGAAGGCCGCCGGAGTGCGGCGGCCTTCGCGGCTTAAGATTTCTTGCGAGATGCTCCTGGCGCGCTAGGTTGCAGCCTGGAGCGCCAGTGTTACTGGACATTCACCGTGAAACTCAGGGTGAAGGCCGGCGTTCCGGAGGATGTTGCCCCCGTGACAGTCGCCGCATACGTCTTCGAGCCGCCGCCCCCGCCGCCTCCACCGCCGCCTCCCCCTCCGCCGCATCCAGTGGTGACGACCAACATCGCAAAGGCCAACGCCGCAAACACCGTAATCCGCCGTCGCGGCTGGCCGTAGAACGCGAGCAGAGCGATCGCGATGGAAAGTATAAATGCTATCGCCAGCGTTTTGCTGCCCGTCCACCAGTTGCGATCCAGGAGATGACTGAAGGGAGTAGACGCGGCCGCGGATGCGAGCGTTATCGTGAGTGTGGTTGAACCGGTGCTGCCTGCGCCGCTCGCGGTAAGCGTGATGGGCGTTGCCGCAACGGCGGTGCAGTTTGCGCCAGAGGGCAGGCCCGAGCACGTGAAAGTGCTGATCGTGCCGCTAAAGCCGTTGACGGAGGCAGCCGAAAGGGCCAGCGTACCGGTGGTGCTACCCGAGGCAATGGTGACCACGGGATCGGGAGACGAGAGATAAAAGAGGCCCGCCCCGCTGCCAGCGACGAGGTTCGCAACGTTTACGGTGCCGAGCCCTGTCGCCTGGTCATAGCCTGTTCCGGCCGCATAACCGGTGAGCACTCCCACTTGGTCGCTGTTGTTTGTCACGGTGCAGTTCGTCGAGCCAGCGAGACAGGGCATGGCGTTGGTCCCGGCAGTCACGTCGTAGAAGACGCATGTGCTCGCCGGAGAGCTACTAGCGCAACTGGATGCCGACGCGCCTCCCGCGAGAGCGTAGAGGCTTGGGTTGAAGAGACCCTGCCTCCCGTTCTTTTGCACCTCGAGCGCCATCACTCCAGCAAATGCCTGCGCGGAGACAGACGTCCCGCCCACTTCCTCGATTTCGACGTACGGCGAGCCGCCGTTAGGGACGACGGTAAGACTGCACGCCTGTCCGGCGGGCAATTCCTCCGAGGCTTCCAGATCGTCTTCGCATTCGGCGTAAGCCGTGCCGGATATTTCCGCGTCTGCGGCGAATAGAGAGACATCGGGAAGATCGCGGGCCCCATCGCTGGGCACGCCCTGCCCCGTCTGCCACGCGGGTTTCGGGTAGCCGCCCGCGCAATCCGCTGGAATGGTGCTGACGGGATTCGTGGTAATACAGTTGCTCTTGCCGCCGGAGCCGCCGACGGGCCCCACGAGATTGTCATCCTGATTGTTCGCGTCATTGCAGGCAGTTTCTGCTTTACCGTCGTTGGAGAGGCCGCTGAGCAATCCCTGATAAACGGCAAAGTTTGTACATGTGTCGTTCCAGACCATTTCGGGGATATAGCCCAGGACGGATAGCGTTTGCGCCGTGCCGCTGTTGCTGTTGGTCGAGGACCAATACTTGCTCGGGTTGTTAAAATTGGAGTAGTCGAAATCTGTGCCGCCAACAGCAATATTGTAGGGAGTGGAGGCAGCGCCATTGACCTCTAAACCGAACTGTGCGGGCGCGACGTCATCTTGTTGTCCGTCAGGTTCGTATGAGTCGCAGCCAGATGCGCCGCTGTCGCCGGCTGCGACCACGACGGTAATGCCCTCACCCGCGGCCTGCTGCCATTCGGTATTGTAGAAGGCATTCTCGGTGGCGCCGAGCGAGAGCTCGCACGCGCCGTAGCTGTCGCTGAGGATCGGCGCGAGGTTGTTATCAACGATATATTGGGCAGAATAATCGCCACCAAAGCCCAGGCCCCCTTCGCCGCTGTCTCCATTGCAATCACCCGCAGACGGAGAAATCACCAGGTCAATGGTCGCGCCTGGTGCCACGGCGCCTGCCCACTCCACATCTACGATGGCTTCTTGCTCATCGCCGTCGGCGGCGCAGGCCTGCACCCCTGGGTTATGGCCGGTAGGCAGAACGCGCTTGAAGGTCGAGCCGGTCAGCGCGGGCAATCCGAACAGGCTCCGGAACTGCGTATAGTCGGCGTCGTAGACGTCGCTATCGCTCACGATCGCGATGGTTTGGCCGGCACCGGTGGTGCCTGCGCTCCAAAGTGGCATCACGTTGTATATTTTTGCGAAGTCGTAGGGACCAACTGCGTAGCAGCTCGATGTACCGCTATAGCAAGCATTGAGTCCCGGAAACGTGGTCTGCGACTTGACCGGCGTTACTTTTCCGGTGGTCATGGAGCGCTTGAAAGTGCCCATGTTGTGGACCATCGGCCTGGGCCGGAAATCGTTCAACTTGCTCACGCCGACGACGGCGGAAGCGAGCGCGGCGGGAATCCGAGGATCGGTCGAGTTCGCCCAGTGCTGCTCTCCAGTGCTGAGGACGTAGCGGTGAATCGCCGTGTGAAACGCGGCTTGCACCTCTCCCGCGTTGCCGGAGAAATCGATCACGTTGCGACCGTTGGCAACCTTATTTACCTCAAAGCCCTGCGACTGCAGCCAAGAGGTAATCTTCTGAATATCCTGGTCCGACGGACCAAACTGCGCGCCGAACTCGGCGGGCGTGAGCCACTTGTGATAGCTGGGCGAGGTGCGATCCTGCTGCTGAGCGAGCAGCGTATCGAGCGAGGCCTCCTGCTGCGCGCTGCGCTTGAGGACCAGAAACATGTGCCCCATTGGCAGGCTGGCGGGCGCGAGGCCGCGGTCGTATTTCGCAATCGCCATGGGATGCGTATTGCCGCGCAGGGTGACGAGTTTCGCGGCATCAATGGGTTGCGTGATGAGCGGCTGCGCGTGATTTTCCTGCGCATGCGCGGGCAACGCGGGAAGCGTGAAGAGACCAAGCAAAACTACGAGCAGGAAGCGGACACAATTAATTTTCATGA
>JBAVQT010000068.1:0-8002 GCA_049694295.1 Candidatus Acidiferrales bacterium | reverse complement strand
GGGCCGGAGAACCCTTGTAGACGCGGAGGACTCGAAACTTGTACGCGGTTAGTCCGCCAAGCGAGGCGTCGCCGGAGACAGGATACGAAACTATAAGAACGCCCTCAAAGACGGCCGTAGCAGAGTGAAAGCCGGCGGCCACCGCATTCCAATCGCTGCCTTGGACTTCGGGCCGGTCCGTGCCGGGAGAGAATTGGCGGCAGTCGCACTCGCAGGCTGAGGTCCGAAGAGGGAAGGTGAGCAGCAGCAAGAAAACGATCTGGATGCACCAGCCGGGCATGTCGGATACTCCCGATTCCAGAAGGGTAACAGATGCTTGCGATGAATGGCGACAGCCTGGGCGATTTCGGCCACGCAAACGATACTCGGACGAATTGACAGTGCGGGAGCGGGCGCATAGACTCACGAGCTACAACTGAACTGGTCCGGGTAAATGGGAAAGCCGTGAGAATCGGCTACGGTCCCGCCACTGTGATCGGCATCGGCTGCGGAAAGCGCGGCTGAGCTGAGAGTCAGGAACCAACCCGAGCTGGTCGAAGCAGGCACTCTTCGCGAGAAAGAGTGCGGCGGGCGGCCTCGCCTCTTTTCGCGAGGCTTTTTTTATTGCGCGAGAAGATTTGGGAGAGATTGTTGCTGGGCAAGGGAACGAAATTCGCGGCGGGATTTGCGGCTTTGGGGCTGATTGTGATGTGTGTCGCGGGCGCGAGCGCCGGCGCGGCTGCGGTGCGGACGGGGAGCGCGACATTCGGGACTACGGTGTCGGCGAGGCAAACGAAAACTCCGACCCAGGGCGATGCAGCCGCGATTGCGGCTCCCGCGCAAACCGCGGCTACGCGGATTATCACCGATGAGGTGGGGCGGCGCGTGGCGGTGCCGGTGGATGTGCGGCGGATCGTGACGCTGGCGCCCGATCTGACAGAAACAGTTTATGCGCTGGGGCTGGGCGCAAAGCTTGCGGGCGACACGGATTATTGCGACACGCCGCCGGAGGCGAAGTTGAAACCGCACGTGGGCAATGCGCAGAATCCGAGTCTGGAAGCGATTCTGGCGTTGCATCCGGACCTGGTGCTGGCGACGACCTCGATTAACCGGCGCGAAACGGTGGACGCGCTGGAGAGAATGGGCCTGGCGGTGTATACGAGCGATCCGCATACAGTGCTGGGGGCGCTGGATTCCGCGCAGCGGATGGGCGAGATTGCAGGAGCGGGAGCGGCGGGAGCGGCAGCAGTGGCGGCGCTGCGGGAGCGGCTGGACGCGCTGCACGCGCGGTTGGAGGACCGGCCGATGGTTCACGTGCTATTTGTGGTGTGGGAGGATCCGCTGATCACCATCGGACAAAATACTTTTATTGCGGATGCGCTGCGATGGGCGGGGGCGGAGTCCGTGATTATTTCGAGCCAGAACTGGCCGCGCATCGGATTGGAAGAAGTAGTGCGGCTGCAGCCGGAGTACATCGTGCTGGCGGCGGATCATGCGGCGGCGCAGGGAAATTCCGCGGAGAGATTGCGGACGCGACCGGTGTGGCGAGACATGCCGGCGGTGCGAGAGGGACACGTGGTGATGGCGGACGACGAAGCGACGAAGCCATCGACCGGGTTGGTGGAGGCGATTGAGCAACTGGCGCGCGCGCTGCATCCCGAAGCGTTTGCGGCGAAAAGCGACCGGGCGCCGCGGCAGGAGCTGGCATGCGCCCGCTGACGCCTCGCAGAATTTTAGGGATTTGCGGATTGCTGGGGGCGGTGCTGTTTGTGGTGGTGGTGATATCGCTGCGCACGGGGCAGTATCCGATCGGCGTGGTGGACATCGTGAAGACGCTGTTCCGCGGAGCGATCGGGCAGCGCGATCAGGTGCCGAGCGAATTCTGGTCGGTGGTGTTCAGCGTGCGGCTGCCGCGAATCGCGCTGGGAATTCTGGTGGGAGCGGCGCTATCGGTGGCGGGGGCGGGATTTCAGGCGCTGCTGCGAAATCCGCTGGCCGATCCATACGTGCTGGGCGTTTCGAGCGGAGCCGCGCTGGGCGCGATCCTGAGCCTGCTGGCCGCACCGCAAGTGGCGGGCGCGATTCAACTGGCGGCGTTCATCGGAGCGGCGGCGGCGATTGCGGCGGTCTATTTTCTGGGACGGCGCGGGGGGCAGCTGGATACGGCGACGTTGCTGCTGGCGGGAATCGTGGCGGCGTCATTTTTGTCGGCGATCATTGTGTTTCTGATGACCACGTTGCCGGGACGCGATTTGCGCGGCATGGCTTTCTGGCTGATGGGCGATCTGACCACGCTGCCGCCGACGAACGACACGGGGAAATGGTTTTTGTTTCTCTTCGTGATTTTTTTCGTGGCGGCGGGAGCGATGTACACGGCGGCGACGGATTTGAATCTGATTTTGTCGGGGGAGCAGGAGGCGCGGCACCTGGGCGTGAACGTGCGGCGCGTGAAACTGGTGGTATATCTTTCGGCTTCGGTGCTGACGGGTCTGGCGGTGAGCGTGAGCGGCGCGATCGGATATGTGGGATTGCTGGTGCCGCACGCGATGCGCATGATTTTCGGGACGGACTACCGGCTGCTGCTGCCGACCTCGGCAATCGGGGGAGCGATTGCCATCGTGCTGGCGGACACGCTGGCGCGCACGGTGATGGCGCCGACGGAATTGCCGGTGGGCGCGGTGACGGCGCTGGCGGGCGCGCCAGTGTTCATTTATCTGATGCGGCGGAGAGTGCGATGACTGCGGCGCGAGGCGGGCGATGAGCAACAGCGCAGCGATAGGTGCGCGAAGCGGCGCGGCGACGGCGCAGCGCGATCCCGATCTGCGCGTGCGTGTGGAGCAGGCGACGTATGCGTACTCGGCGACGGACCGCTCGGCGCCGAAATTCACGCTGGGTCCGGCGACATTCGAGGCGCGAAGCCGAGAGCTGTTGGCGATTCTGGGCCCGAACGCGAGCGGGAAATCCACGCTGATGAAAATGATGGCGGGGCTGGTGCAGCCACTTGCGGGGCGCGTGGAAGTGGACGGTGAAGAAGCGAGCCAGATGGAAATCCGGGCGCGGGCGCAGAAAATCGCGCTGGTGGCGCAGGAAAGCGAACTGATGTTTCCGCTCCGGGTGTGGGAATACGTACTGCAGGGGCGCTATCCGCACGGGCGGCGTCTGCGATTTGAGACAGACGAGGATTGCCTCTCCGCGGGAAACGCTCTGGCGCAGGTGGGAGCGGACGCGCTGCGCGATCGCTGGATGGATCAACTTTCGGGCGGCGAAAAACAGCGCGTGATTCTGGCGCGGGCACTGGCGCAGCAGCCTTCATTGCTGTTGCTGGACGAGCCGACGCAACATCTGGATATTGGCGGAAAAGTGGAGTTGCTGCGGCGGCTGCGAGGCCTCGCGGACCAGAAGGGTTATACGGTGGTGGTGGTGACGCACGAGCTCAATCTGGCGGCGGAATTTTCCGATCGCATCGTGCTGCTGCACCGCGGCAAGCCGCTGCGCATCGGAACGCCGGCGGAAGTGTACGAGCCAGGCTTGCTGGGCGAAGTGTTTGGCGCTCCGCTGGATGTGGAGCTGCGGCCGAATGGGAGGCCGCGGGTGATTCTACGAGGAATGCACTAGCAAAGCGCGGCGGACGGCGCGGCCTCGGGCCTTGCCGGCGAAGGTCGCAGGGAAGGCTGGAGGTCACGAAGGAGGCGAGCCGCATTTCGATTGCCGGGTGGCAAGGATTGCACCTGGAACGAGCGCCGAAGCGAGCTTCGGCTGGGGAAAGCGGCGGCCAGCCGCCGCACTCCAAAGGGGCTGAGGGGCTCGGCGATCGGCAACGAGGCTGGCCGAGGATTCGCCACTGATTTTGTTGAATCTTGCGGTGCGGACGGCTGAAATGGCGCGTCTGCGCAAGCGGCGCGGGCTGAAGCGATCCGGCCGGCGGCGTAAACAATCACGGAAGACTCCGCGCACGGGAAGACGGTGAAAATCCGTCGCCGCCGCGCGACTGTAAGGCGATTGTGAAATTTGGCGCATGTCACTGTCTCGCGCGCCGGATGCTGGACGATCCGGGAACGAGATGGGAAGGCCGCGCCAGGGCTAGCGCAGCAGCGAAATTTAATCGTGCGTGCGTTGAGCCCGGAGTGAGCTTCGCGCGAGCGAAGCGAATCGCCAAAGCCAGGAGACCGGCGGAGTCTCAATCCTCGATTGCCCCGAAAAGCCGGGGTGTACGAGGACAACCTTCAACTCCCGCGCGAGACGGGAGAGGGGGACACCATGAGACTGCACGTATTGCTGTTTTTATTGGCGGGAAGTATTTTTGCAGCGAGCTGGATGCAACCTGCCGTGGCGCACGCACAAACAACCACAAAAGCAAACGGAACGCTGGCGGGAGCCGTGACCGACCCGAGCGGCGGAGCGATTAGCGGCGCGCGTGTGGCAGCGGAGCTGGCCGGCGCGGCGAACCACTCGGCGAATGCGGCGTTCGAAACGGCCAGCGATGCGGACGGACGGTTTTCGCTGGAGTTGCCGCCGGGCGAATATCGGGTGAGCGTGGAGCGCGAGTCGTTTGGCCGCGCCGAAGAAGGGGTGGTGATTGCGGCGGGCCAGACGCAATCATGGAACGTGCGGCTATCGCTGCAGCCGATGTCGTCGAATGTGGTGGTGAGCGCCGCCGCGGAACCCGCGACGATCGAAAACACCGCCGCGCCGGTGGATATCGTCACACGAGAGCAAATTGAAGAGCGCGGAGCGATCTGGCTGGCGCCGCTGACGCAGGGAATACCGGGAGTCAGTTTTTCGCAGTTGGGACCCGCGGGCGGCTCGACGACTTTTTTTCTGGACGGCGGAAATTCCGATTACACGAAGGTGCTGATCGACGGCGTGCCGATGAACCAGCCGGGGGGACTGGTGGATTTTTCGAATTTCGCGCTGGACGGCATCGACAAGATCGAAGTGGTGCACGGAGCCACCAGCGTGCTTTACGGATCGGACGCGATGACCGGCGTGATGCAGATTTTCACGCATCGCGGCTCGACCAGCCAGCCGGCGCTCGAGGTCGAGGGCGACGGCGGGACGTTTGGCACGGGACACGGCTCGGGGCAATTGAGCGGACTGCTGGGCGCGTTCGATTATTCGGCGGGCGCGTCGTATTTCGGGAGCGACGGGCAGGGGCCGGACAATTATTTCCGCGATACGACCCTGTGGGGCAATTTCGGCTGGAAATTTTCGGACGCCGACACGCTGCGACTGACGCTGCGAAACAGTTCGAGCGACGCGGGGCAGCCGGGGCAGACGGCGCTCGATCCGCCGATCTTCGTGCCGGGAGAGAGCACCGGGCTGCACGATTTCTCAGCGGGGCTGACGTGGGATTTTCGGACCGGGCCGGAGTGGGAGCACCGGCTGAGCGGATTCGAGTCGCGCGATTTTTCAAATGACGTGGTGCCGCCGTACGGTTCTTTTCTCACTACGTTTAACCGCGCGGGGCTGAACGAGCAATCGAGCTACCTATTTCACAATGGCGGCGTGTCCATTGGGTATTCGTTCGAAGTCGAAAACGGCGGAGCTACGGCGCGGCACAATCAGGCGGGCTTCATCGAAGCGCACTATCAGCTGGCGAAAAGGCTGACGGCGATCGCGGGCGGGCGCGTGGACGGCAACGGGTTCTATGGCGTGCGCGCAGTGCCGCGAGTGGGCGCGGCATACGCGCTGCGATACGGCGCGGGATTCTGGGGAGCGACACGGCTGCGCGCGTCCTACGGACTGGGAATCAAAGAACCGGAGCTGCTGCCGCCGGATTGCAGCCCGCAGCTCGATCCGGAGCGCAGCCGGACGGTGGACGCAGGGTTCGATCAGGAATTGGCGTCGAACCGGATTCATTTTTCGGCGACGGCGTTCTTCAATCGCTTTCAAGACATCGTAAGCTTTGCGAGCGTGGTGACCACGCCGAACTGCCCGGCTTATTTTGGAAGCTATTTCAACACCGACCTGGCGCGAGCCAACGGCATCAATTCGACGATTGAGATGAAGCCGGCGCGATGGCTGAACATCATCGGGAACTACACGTACGACGACTCGAAAGTGCTGAAGACGACCAACCCCCTGGACGATCCGGCGCTGGAACAGGGCAATCGCCTGTTCAAGCGGCCGCTGCATTCGGCCAGCCTGATCGCCAACGCGCATTTTCTCCGGGCGAATTTTAACTTCGGGGGATATTACGTGGGGCGACGCGCAGACAGCGATTTCGACAGCACGATTATCGGCGGCGCGTGCACGGGCTACTGCATTACCAGCGATCCGAGCTACGTGCGCTGGGACGCGGCGACTAGCGTGCCGGTGGCGTGGGGGCTTTCGGCGACGGCGCAGGTGCAGAATCTGTTTGACCGGCAGTATCAGGACGCGGTGGGATATCCGGCGCTGGGCCGGAATTTCCGCGTGGGAATAAAATACGTGTGGGGCGGGAAAGAGTAGAAAAGCGCGGCGGCTCTCACGGGAAGGTGCGCGGCCAAGGGCAACAGGAAAGGCTCGCTCGGGTCGATTTTCTGGGTTCGCTGCGTGTAAACGCGTTCGCGCGGGGGCGAGCGGGCGAGGCGAGCCTCGCCCTGGCGAAAGCGGCGGCGAGCCGCCGCACTCCATAGGGTTGGGTGCAGGCGCTTGAAGACAAGGTCGCGCAAAGCGCGAAAGCCACGAGCCACAAGAGCGGGCCAATTCTTGGATTCGCTGCGTGGAAACGCGCTCGCGTGGGGGACGAGCGGGCGAGGCGAGCCTCGCCCTGGCGAAAGCGGCGGCGAGCCGCCGCACTCCATAGGGTCGCTTGCCGGCGCATGGAGGCGAGGACGCGAGGGAGTGGCGCGAATGATATAATCGCCAGTCCCGATGGGCTCAACGGCACAAGGAACCCCGCGCGTGGCGGCCGAGGCGATGGCGCGCTACGAGCCGGTGATCGGACTGGAAGTGCACGCGCAGATCAAGACGCGGACGAAGGCGTTCTGCGCCTGCTCGACGCGCTACGGCGATGCGCCGAATTCGAATACCTGCCCGGTGTGCCTGGGATTGCCGGGAGCTCTGCCGGTATTCAACCGCCGGGCGCTGGAGCTGGCGATCCAGGCTTCGCTGGCGCTGGGTTGCGCGGTGCAGGAGCGCAGCGTGTTCGCACGAAAGAATTATTTTTATCCCGACCTGCCGAAGGGCTACCAAATTTCGCAATACGAATTGCCGCTGGCGACCGGCGGCTACGTGAACATCGTGGCGGAGGGCGCGGCGAAGCGCATCGGAATCACGCGGCTGCATATGGAAGAAGATGCCGCAAAAAATCTGCACGAAGGATTCGCGGATTCCGACCGCTGGAGCTACATCGATTACAACCGCTGCGGCACGCCGCTGATGGAAATCGTTTCCGAGCCCGATATACGGACGCCCGCCGAAGCGTATGAATACCTGTACGCGCTAAAGCAGATTTTGGAGTACACCGAGGTGAGCGACTGCAATATGGAGGAAGGGTCGCTGCGGTGCGACGCGAATGTGAGCGTGCGATTGCGAGGGGCGGAGAAATTCGGAAGCAAAGTGGAAGTGAAAAACCTCAATTCGTTCCAGTACGTGCGGCACGCGCTGGAATACGAAATCGAGCGGCAGATCGGGGAGCTGGAGTCGGGCGGAAGAATTTTGCAGGAAACGCGACTGTGGAATGTGGCTGCGGGACGAACGGAAGCGATGCGGTCAAAGGAGTTCGCGCACGATTACCGGTATTTTCCGGACCCGGACCTGCTGCCGGTGATGGCGACGGCCGCGGTGGTGGAGCGCGTGAAGCACGAGATGCCGGAACTGCCGGCGGCGAAGCGCGAACGATTCGCGAGCGCGCATGGAATTTCGGCGTACGACGCGGGAGTGCTGACGGCGACACGAGCGCTGGGCAATTATTTCGAAGCGGCCGTGAAAGCGGGAGCGCCGACAAAAGCGGCGGCGAGCTGGATTTCGGTGGAGCTGCTACGCCGGTTGAAGGACGCGGGAAAAGAGATGGAGGATTGCCCGGTGGCGCCCGCGCGGC
>JBAVQT010000067.1:0-15641 GCA_049694295.1 Candidatus Acidiferrales bacterium | reverse complement strand
GTCCAGGCTACGTCTTTAGATCACCGTCAGAATGCAAACTTCAAACCAGCCTGCATCACGCGCATAGGACCTAGGCTGGTTATCTTGCCAAAACTTCCACCATCGCCTACGTTGGCATCGGGAGTGCCAAAGTTGGGATGGTTGAAGGCGTTGAACATCTCCCAGCGGAACTGCAGGTTGTAGCGTTCGCGAACCGACCAATTCTTCGCTATGGCCGCGTCCACGTTCTTGGACGGTGGGCCCTGGAACATATTCCTTCCGCTGTCGCCAAAGGTACCCGGGGCGTTGAAGGTGAACGCCGCCGTGTTGAAGTACTCATTTAGCCATTGAGACTGGCCGCCCTTGCGAACATCGAAGTTTTGGCCGGGAACGATGTCTGCGCGGTCGCCGCCTTGCAATGAACCGGAATTATCCCCGTAGCCGCCGGCAATCCCGAATGGAAAACCGGACTGCAAAGTGACGATTCCGCTCAGTTCCCAACCTCCGAGCGTCTGCTGGATAAATTGGTTCTTATCGCGCAGCAACGGCGAGGTGTAGATGAAATTGCTCACCCAAATAAACGGGACGTTCTCGGACGAAATGCCGTAGTTGTAGCCCAGGTCGAACGGGTTGGGAAGCTCATTGGTTCCGAACGAAATATTGCCGGAAGACGCTGTGTCCAGTGTCTTTGACCACGTGAAGTTCGATTGAAACTGCAGGCTGTGCGACAGATGCTTCTCCACGCCAGCCTGCAGTGCGTTATAGCTGGCTGTCCCATTGCTGAAATTGTCCAGGATCGCATTGAAGTTTGTGTAGGTAGTGCGCTGCGCGCTCGCGCACTGCGGTCCATTCGGTCCAATCACCACTCCGCCGCAAATCCCCGGATTCTGGTCGATAATGTCCGACTGGTGATAGCTTTGGCTCCCCACGTAAGCGACTCGAGCCACAAAATCCCGGCCGAATTGATGCTCCACGGAAAGATTCCAGCTTTGCGTGACGCCCAACTTGAAATTCTGGGCGAAGACCGCCGGTATGGTGAAGGGCGGCGCAAAAGGCGCATCCGCCGCCGGTTTGAAGGGAGCGAACGGCGGAAACGGACTCGCAAAATTCGTTCCCGCGTTCTGCGACCAGGGGTCCGAAAGCGAGAGCGGTGTGTTTGTACCTCCGTTTAATCCAAAGGTTGGGCTGAAAGGGCTGATGTCCGCAGTGTGGTTGTACATCGAATACTGCAATGGCGCCGTAAACATCCCAAATGCGGCGCGAATCGAGGTATTCCGCAAGAAGCCCGGCTGCCACGCAACGCCAATCCGTGGCTGCCAGTAGCCCCTGTAGGTGCTGGGCATCAAGCCCGCGCCGATGCCCTTGTCCCCCGGAAACACCAGACCTAACGGAGCGTTGGTGAAGAGCGTGCTCTGTTGTCCTGGCACGAAAGCCGCGCCGCGGCCGCCGGCGACCGCTGGCACAATATTAGGATCCCAGCGAAGTCCGGCGGTAATGGTGAGGTTCGAGCGGATTCTGAATTGATCTTGGCCGTAGAAGCCGGGCTGCCATCCTGACACCACCGCGATTTCTCCCGCTCCCTGCGTGTAGGAACTCATATAGCCCATCAACCAGTCCGCGAGTCCATTGCCGGTATATTGGCCGCTGAAGCCCACGATCGGTGTCGTGGGATATTGCGTGTTCTCGGCCGCATATTGGTGCTGCAAGTTCACACCGAACGAGAGGACATGATTCCCCACGGTCTTCGAAAAGTTGTCATACAACCCGTACGTCGTGCGAACTTCCTGCGAAGGCTCTGTCCAGCCCCCGCTGAAGCCGCCACCCCCCACCGAAAACCCTTCCATATAGCACTGGCCGGGAAGCTCGTTGACGTTGATATACCGCGACCAGCACATATCCTGCCCGTTGATGTCTTTCACCGCCGCCGCGTTGTGCGCGGACATTTGTGTCCAGAAGACTGAGACGGTATTGACCGCCGTCGGGCTGATCGTCCACGTATGGCTCAGCGCTTCATTGTAGAACTCCATCCGCTCCCCGAATACTTCAGACCACGGATTCGGATTGAGCACCGATAGGATGTTCCCCGGAATGTCTTCCGAGGGCTGAATCAGGTTGTCAATAAAGCTGTGAAAAGAGAGCCGCTGGTTCGCCGAAATGTTGTAGTCAAATCTGGCGGTGCCTTCGTCGAAACTTTGGATCACCGAAGCGCCGGGGTAGAAGACCCCGCCCGGCTCGCCATTGGCGTCGCCTCCCAGCGGAAGTCCCGTCGTGGTCACGGTAACCGCAGCCTGATTGAACAGTGCCGGATTCACCTGGTTCGGTATTCCGCCTACTGTCGCAAAGGGGCAGCCGGCTGGCGCATGACTTCCGTTGGCGCCAGTGCAAAGAGGCGTAGGCACGGCGCTGAAGTCGCCCTGAAGCATGGCTGCGGTAGGAGTCTGCGTAAAGTTGTTCGACGCCGCGCTGCTGGATCTCGTCCCCTGGTAATTCAGGAAGAAAAATAATTTATCTCTCTTGATGGGGCCGCCCAGATCACCGCCGAATTGATTGCGTCTTAGCGGATCCTTGGCCTCAGACTGGGAGAACCAGCCGTTGCTGGCGTTCAGGGCTTTATTCCGCAGGAATTCAAAGCCTCCACCGTGAAAGCGGTTGCTGCCGGACTTGGTTTCGATACTGACTACCGCGCCGGGCGCGAAGCCATAAAGGGCGTTGAAATTGTTGGTAATGACGCGAAATTCCTGCGTAGCGTCGGCATTCGGAAATGGCGCCGTCAAGCCCATATAGTTATCCATGTTCGGCACGCCGTCCAATAGGTATTCCGTGCTGCCTTGACGTCCGCCGTTCGCCGATGCTCCTGTTTCCGTGGGAAACGAGAACCCGGCCTGAATTCCCGGCTGCCCGCCGCCCTGCAGGATGTTTGTGGTGCCAGGCGCCAGGAATACCAGCGATGAGGGATCGCGGCCGTTCAAGGGCAGCTGCGTGACCGCAGCTTCATTAACGTTTGTGCCTAGCTCAGCCGTGGTGGTGTTAATCAGTTCCGCGTTTTCGGTGACCGTCACGGTTTGCTGAACGCTGCCGGTCTTTAAGGCGACGTTTTGGGTCGCGGCAACGTTCGCGAAAAGTTCGATGCCACTTTGCGAGTAGCGTTCAAATCCCTTGGATTCGACCGTAAGGGTGTAATGGCCTGGTCGCAAGGGTGCGATCAGGTAGATCCCGTCTCCGTTCGCCGCCGCTGTCTGCGCGAGATTGGTCTCCGCGCTTGTTGCCGTGACCGTCGCGCCGGGCACTACGGCTCCAGAGCTATCCGTCACTTGGCCTGTCAGGCTGGCGCTCGTCCCTTGACCGAACGCCGTGGTTCCCCCGATAAACAGCAGCGCTAGGATCGAAACGGACAGGAGCCGAATAATCGAAAATCGCATCGCTAAGCCTCCCGAAATGAGCTTGCTGGAGTCCCACCCCACCGAGCGTGCCGGCTTTGGAGCCCCATACCAACCGTTAACGTACACGGTGATTTCGCGGATAATCGCTCTATTGCCGGATCGTTGTCAAGGTCTTTTTGATCGCTTTGATTAGTTTTTACATTATTTGCATCTTGTGGACGCGTTTTGTAGTATCTTCCGCGGGCGTTGACGTAAACGCTGCCCTACACCTATGAATGGGTCAACCAAAATCCACGACATCGCTAAGGCCCTGGGCGTCTCCATCGGCACGGTGGATCGCGCCCTGCACGATCGGCCCGGCGTCAACCCCCTTACTAAATCGCGCGTGCTTCAAATGGCAAAAACGCTCGGCTATCAGCCCAATCAAGCGGCGCGGTTCCTTTCCTCCAAACGCAGGTTGCGGATTTCGGTAAATCTTCCTGCCCACATCGAATCTTTCTGGGACACCGTTCGAGAGGGAATCGAGGAAGAGGCCAAGAACTTCGCGGCCTTCGGCCTCGATATCGAATTTCGCACTTTCCCGCGCATGGGTTACGGTGAACAGGCCGCTTTTGACGAGGCTCTGGACGCTGAGGTAAATGGAATCATCATTGCCACCGGGCGGCCGCAAGACCTGCGCCTCTCGATTTTGAAAGCGTCTCGGGCTCGCATTCCCGTGGTCTCTGTCGTCACCGACGCGCCAGGGACGGCGCGTCTCGCGGTCGTTTCCATTGATTCCCCCGCCAGCGGTGCTTTAGCTGGAGAGTTACTGAGTCGTTTGCTGCAAGGAAAAGGCAAGCTTGCCGTGATCACCGGCGATCTGGCGATCACCGACCACGCGGAGAAATACAATTCGTTCCGCTCATCTGTAAGCGAAATATTTCCCGCCGTGCGAGTCATCGAGCCGGTACAAAATCACGAGGATGAAACCGAAGCGTACGAAACGTGTCGCGCCTTGTTGCGCGAACATCCGGATTTGAATGGACTGTATATCTCCACCGCCAACTCGTCTCCGGTATTGCAGGCCCTGCAAGACGTCGGCAGACTGGATGATCGCATGACCATCATCACCACCGACTTGTTCCCGGCTCTGATCCCTCACATCGAGTCGGGAAGGGTGGTTGCCACGCTCTATCAGCGTCCCAGAAGTCAGGGACAGCTGGCTTTGCGAATGCTGCATGAGTTTTTGGCGGGCGGGCGTTGCCCGTCGCACCAGTTGCGTTTGGCCCCGCATATCATCATGAAAAGTAACCTTAATTTCTTCCTCGATCGCGTCTCCATGGAATCGGATGAAGTCGAAGACTCGAACACGTTCAGGCCCGCTGCCACAGCGCGAAAACTGCGCCGGCTATCAACCTGATCCGTCGCCGCGCGAGTTTCCCCTTGCTTTGCCTTCTGTTGCGATGAGAGGCTTCGCGAGAATCGCGAAAGTTTTTCGGTGGCGGGATCGCGTTTTCCTGATGTTTGTATCCGAGCTCCCGTGCGCCTGCGCGGGCAATTCGTGGAGTGCTCCGGTGCGTGAATGTAGTTTGAGCGAATATCCGGCGCGCCACTTCGGGCGCGTGGTCGCGCTGATTTTCGCGACGCTGATTTTCGCGGCGCCTGGCTGCTTCGGCGCGCCTTGTAGTTCTTCTCCCGATCTCGATGCGAAATTGCGCTCTCATCCCGGCGCCAGTGCCTACACCGAACGCGGAGTGTGGTTCAGCGATCATCGGCAATTTGCCTGCGCAGCCCAGGATTTTCAGAAGGCTATCGAGTTCAATCCTGATTCGGCGCGCCTCGCGTACCTGCTGGGCCGCGCCTTGTATTCAGCCGGCAATGTGCCGGCCGCCATCGGAGCGTTGCAACAATCGGTGCGGCTCGATCCCAAGATTCTGGAGCCTCATCTCATCTTGGGCGCGGCGCTCGACCGCATGCAACAAACCACCGACGCCGAAATTCAGTGGAGGGCTGCTCTCGCGATTGACACCAGAACGGACCCGCAATCCTCAGCCGCCCTCAGCGCGCTCAGCAAGGATCTGCTTTCCCAAAAGGATTACGGCGCCGAAATCGCGTTGCTCGGCCCTGCATCGCGCGCCTCGCACTTGGCGCCTGATCTCACCTTGGATCTTGCTGTTGCCTATGGGCAGACCGGCATGCTCGAGGATGCCGACCGGATTTTGCGCGACGCCTTGAAGTCCCACCCGGCATCCTTGCCCCTCGCACAGGCACTCGCTGCCACGCTCGTCTTGCAGGCCCGGAGGCAAGAGGCCGCCGGCGTGCTGGAAGAGGCCATCAAACTGCACCCCTCCGATCTGCACGTTCAAATCCTCTATCTCTGGATTCTGGTCCAACAAGACGAAGCTGACCAGGCCCAGCAACTCGCGGCGAAGTTGCTGAAGATCGCTCCTCACAATTGGGAAGTTCTGTACTTGAAGGGTGTGCTCGAGCGGCGAGCTGGTGACTATGCCGCCGCACGCGATCATTTGGAACAGGCCGTAACCCTGAACCCGGCTCACCTCGAATCCCGTAGCAACCTCGGAAGCGTGCTGGCGCAGCTAAAGGATCTTCCAGGTGCGAAAGAGCAATTGCAGAAGGCCATCGAACTCGGAGATCAAGACCCGGCCGTTCGATTCGAACTTGCCAACGTCTTGCGTGAGCTAGGCGAGAATGATGAAGCTGAGAAGCAACTCCAGATCTACAAGCAGGAGGCCCAGGAGAAATCCGATTTGACGCAGGCCTACGCTAAGTCCGACTTCGCCGATCAAAAATTGGCCGCTGGAGACACGCAACAGGCCATCGCGCTATACAAGGAAGCTCTGCTGTCGGCGCCGCGAGATGCTTCGCTGGCCTACAAATTGGCCATGGCGTGTGAGAAAGCCGGCGACGCCTCCAGCGAGCGGGCCGCTCTCCAGCAGGCAATACAAATCGATCCGAATATGGCGCCGGCTCAAAACCAATTGGGCTACCTGGATTACCGCGCGGGAGATACTACATCCGCCGAACAACATTTTCGCTCCGCTGTTCGCGCTGCGCCCGGATACGCGAAAGCCTGGGTAAATCTCGCGGCCACCCTATACCTCGAGTCGAAATATCCGGAAGCCAGGGAAGCCGTCGAGCGCGCTCTGTTGCTGGATCCTGGAAATTTGCAGGCTCAACAGTTGAGCGCGAGGTTGGAATCGGATCGGCATCCCTAGCCGAAGTATCACGGCGCGCGACTGCGGCCGCCGATCAGTTGGGATAAGGTTCGCCGGCCCGTACGATCCTGATGAAATGATCTGTAAATTTCGCATGCATTTCAGAGACCTCGGACTTCGGCATGTGGCAGCTTGTACAGTTAGCCGTCGCCACGGGACAAATGGCAGGCGCTGACGCATCCTTGGGCGATGTGCCGCTCGTCGCCGCGTGACACTCCAGGCATCGTTGATCGTAGAAGCTCGCCATCCGCACCAGAGGCACATGTGGGTCGTGACACGCGACGCAGGTCAAGCGGCCGTTACCATTCGTTCCCCAACAGCGGCTCTTTTCCAGGCGATATGGCTGGAAACGAACGTTGATAGGACCGTAGGCCTCTGCGGAAGTAACCACGTCCAAAGTCGTGCGGTGGCAAGCCCCGCAGAAGTCCACTGATTCTGCCGGGCTCAACTTTGCCGGATTGAATATGGCTAGCATGCCTTCTTCAGTCCGGCCGGCGCGCATCGCGTTGACGTGTTTTAAACCGGGCCCATGGCACGCCTCGCAATGGACGCCCGCTACCGCGTGTTCCGGCCCAAATTTGGAACTGGTGGAAGAATACGTGGTGTGGCAACCGAAACACCGCACCGCGCCGGACGTCGAAAGACGCTCGCCCAGCGCGCCCTTGAGATTACCGGCCTCTACTTGCACGTGCCCAGGAGTCAGCGCCATGCCGTGCAAGCCGGCAAAGTTACTCACCTGGCTTTCGTAAAAAGCTCCATCTTTTTCAAGAATGTAAGTCTCGCCATGTACGCCGAGACCAAAGATCCAGGCAATCGTCGCCGCCACGGATTGCTTGCCGGAGCTAACCACCATCGTCGGACGCCGGTGGATGGAAGATATCTGATATTGATACGTCCCCAGCTCTAAGGCTGCTAAAGGGAATTCGCGATCCGGCGCTCGCGCCCCTATCTTAAGTGCGGCTTTTGCCATCGGCGTATTGGCTTGTGTGCCGGATTTCTCGGCATGGCATTCGCTACAGGCTTTCGCGCCCGCGAAGCCCTCCATCGGAATCGAGCCTTTCGTCGGCCACCAGTCTCGCTGATTGACGCGATCTTGCGTGTTGCTGGAAGATTCGTCGGTTGGCGGGGACTGTCCGAAAAGAGCAAAACCCGAGACCAGCGACACCGCTGCCAAGCTCACCACGAAATAGCGAGAACGTACCCTGCCCGTCCATGATCTCGCAAACGATCGCAATTCGGTCTTCGACCTCGACGACCCTAAGCCAGCCGGATTTCTGGTCGGCTGCGGAACGTCCCGAACTTAGCAGAGCGGAGATGGCTGGATAAAATTTATTTTTCTTTTTCGTTCTCCGTGATGGCAGCTCCCGTCAAGCCGCCATGTCTTGGTCTCACCTGCCGCGAAATCAGTCGGTTTGACCCACGGTGCTACACTGTGCGCGATGATTTGCCGGACGCCTTGGACCCGACGCCGATTATTGCAAGCGATTCCGGCGGCGTTGATTTCAGCCTGGGCGCCTGCGGACTGGGGCGCTTTCGCTCCCGGCTTCAAAGCTCTTCCCCCATTTTCAAAATTCGTGGATGTCGCCGCCAGTGCCGGCTTGAACAAAACAATGTTTTACGGCGCGGGCGCTACTGCGACGTATGTCACCGAGATCATGGGCGGCGGCTGCGCTTTCTTCGATTACGACAATGATGGCTGGATGGACATTTTCGTCCTTGGCGGCCGTCTCCTCGAGAGCATTCCGCAGGGCGCCAGCAACCGCCTCTACAAGAACAACCGTAATGGCACGTTCACCGACGTAACCGAAAAGGCCGGCTTGCTGGATGCCGGCTGGGCCGTCGGTGTTTGCGTCGGAGACTATAATAACGACGGTTTCGAAGATCTTTTCGTAACCTACTACGGTCAGAATCGCCTCTATCGAAACAATGGCGACGGAACTTTTTCCGATGTTACCGCCAAGGCCGGCCTGCTCGCTCCAGGCACTCGATTCGGCTCCGGTTGTACCTTTGTTGATTATAATCGCGATGGCCTGCTCGATCTGTTTGTCTCCAACTACGCTGATGTGGATTTGGCGACGGCCCCGCGCCCCTCTTTGAAAATGCCCAATTGCCAATACGAAGGCGTTCCCGTTAATTGTGGTCCCAGCGGCTTGCCCTTTCCCGCTCACCTTTTGTACCGCAACAATGGCGACGGCACTTTCACGGATGTTTCGAAGGAGTCGGGCATCGGTGCGCTCCGCGGATCCTATGGCTTGACGGCCGCAGCCTTTGACGTTGACGACGATGGCTGGCCGGACATTCTGGTCGCCTGTGATTCCACACCCAGCTTGTTGCTGATGAACAATCGCGACGGCACCTTTCGAGAAGAAGGTCTCTTGCGAGGTATCGCGCTGACCGGCGAGGGCAAGGAAGTAGCCGGGATGGGTCTTGGCGTAGGCGACTACGATCTGGACGGCCGCTTGGACGTCGTAAAAACGCACTTTCAAAACCAGTCCACGGGCCTCTATCACAATCTCGGAAATGGAAATTTTGAAGATGTCACTTCGCGCGCCGGCCTCGCCGTCGAACGGCGATTCATCAATTGGGGCGTCGGTTTATTGGATCTTGATAATGACGGAAATCCCGACATCTTGTCGGTATCGGGCACTGTGTACCCGGAATTGGAACCTGTCTATCCGAAGTATCCCAGGCGCGGGCCGCGGCTGCTCTTTCGCAACCTGGGGAACGGCAAGTTTGTCGAGTTGGGAGAAGAGGCTGGCCCCGGCATCTCCGCAAGGCACGTCAGCCGCGGTTGCGCTTTCGGCGATTTTGACAATGATGGCGACCTGGATGTTGTGATCATGAATCAAAATGAGCCGCCGTCGCTCTTGCGCAACGATTCTCCGGCGGAGAATCATTGGCTCAAGGTTCGGCTCGAGGGCGCCAGAAGCAATCGCAGCGCGATTGGCGGTCGCGTCGTGGTCCGTTACGGAGGCAAAGCGCAAGTGCAAGAGGTGATGAGCCAGTCGAGCTACGTTTCAGCGAACGATCCCCGATTGCACTTCGGCCTTGGTGCCGAGAAGACCGTGGACGTTGATGTTCGCTGGCCCCTGGGCGCGACCGATCATTTTAAGGGCGTCGCTGCCGACCAACTAGCCACCATCCGCGAAGGCTCCGAGACCGGCCAAGCATCGATTCGTCTCCAAAGTTTCTCCCGTTCTTAAAATCATCTGGAATTGTTTCACGTCACGCCCCAACCGGGCGTGTGGCGGCGCTTTTGCCGCGCGATGATCTGTTCGCGGGAATCTTCAGTCAGCGTGTACGTTAACGCTGCGACGAAGTGCGGACCAGTTCCTTCTCGTGCCTGCGCTCGCACGTTTTCGCTGCCATTCGCGCGATTTTCCCGTTGCTATCGCTGCGGGTGTCGCTCAGCGGACGTTGTGGAGGCTTGCGCGCGTGGGTTTTAACGAATCACAGCGAAATGTCGCACAAATCCACCGCTTGGCGCAGTGAGGTGAGCGGATCTCGGGTGGGCACGAACTCGTGAGCTACATAGCCCGAGAAATCTGTCGACGCTATTCCGCGCATCACTCCGTCCCACTGCACTTCCTGCGTGTTGTCGAGTTCGTGCCGGCCCGGAACGCCTCCGGTATGGAAGTGTCCCAGCCATTGAATGTTCCGCTGGATCGTGCGAATGAGATCGCCCTCCATGATTTGCATGTGGTAGATATCGTAGAGAAGTTTGACGCGCGGAGAATTCACCGCCTGGACGACTTCCACTCCCCATGCGCTGTGGTCGCCCATGTAGTCCTTGTGATCCACCTTGCTGTTTAGCAGTTCCATGCAGATTGTCACGCCGTGATCCTCGGCAATCTGTTTCACACGATTCAGTCCCAGGATCGTGTTCTTGGCCCCTTCTTCGTCCGACATCCCCGCGCGATTGCCGGAGAACGTGACTACGTTTGGCACGCCCGCTTTAGCGGCGAGAGGAATGTACTTACGAAAACCTTCCTCAATCTTGGCGTGATTCTCGACGCGGTTGAGCGCGCTGGAAATCTCGCCGCCTCCGGCGTAGCCCATGCTGCAAATCAAGCCATAGCGGCGAGGAATTTCGAATTCCTCGGGGTTAAGCAGATCGATGGCCTTCAGGCCCATCGCCGCGGCGGCGGCGCAGAGATCGTCGAGCGGAATCTGTTGGTAGCACCAGCGAGAAACAGACTGGCGAATTAGGCCCTTGCGAGTCGTCGCATGATTTTGCTGCGACCACGATCCGGGGAGCACGGATGGCACGGTTAGTCCTGAGACCACACTCTTCAGCATCACGCGCCGCGATATCTTCGACAAAGCGAAACAGAGTCTACACGGGAAGCGGCGACCCAACAACTCATCCGCCTTACACCTGAAATCGTGGCGCCAGGCCGCGGATTGAATCCACCACCGTCGCTTCAAAAATACGGCATCGCGCCCTCGCGCTTCAGTCGCGCCTCGATCCGTCGCCTCCGAGATTCCCAACTCTTCCTGGAAACGCGTCGGCCGTGGCCCCGGAGAAAATCTACGCACACCGCGGCGCCGCATAATCAATCGATCGAGCTAAGTCCGGAACATTAAATTTCAAGCGAAGTGGCGCGCCCGGAGAGATTCGAACTCCCGACCCTCTGGTTCGAAGCCAGATGCTCTATCCAGCTGAGCTACGGGCGCGTCGCCTGTCATTTTACGAATTTCAGCGCAACGCTGCGCAAGTATTTGCAGCGAGGCAGTCGGAAACGTGAATTGTCGCGCGCGAGATACTGGCGGAGAGGGGGGTGCGGATCAGTGACCCCCTAATGCTGTCTGCAAGTTACAGATTCTACGTTGTCGTCAATGTCAAGGATACCGCGGTTGCCGTGCCACATTGCCCGATTTCGCTCGATAGGCGGGTAGGTGGGGGTGAGAGGGCTAGGCTCTCCGCCGCGCCGGAAGACATCAGATCGAGATGCCAATCAGAACGAGTGGAACCGCTGGAACACCGCGTCCTTCACGGATCAGATTGTAAAGTTCGCCTTCGTAATATCCGACGCCCGATGACATTTCGCCTTGAAGCTCCTTCATGGCGAGGATTTCGACGCCGACATCAATCACATCGCCAACGTAAAACGCCATATGCTTAACAAAGAGGTCGTAAGCAACGAATGAATATTTTCCGAACTGCACCTCGTCGGCCACGCGCTCTTTGACGAAATCAGTTTGATTGTAAGAATAAATCGGTTGTAAGCCGGCGGCCTCAATTTCTGCTTTCTGCTGTGCGGTTTCCATCTGGAGTGTTTTGCGGATCAGCTTTGCATCCGATGTCACCCAATAGGATGTTCTGCTTTCGCTCCAGCCGCGCTTTTCAAACCCCTTGCTCATCGCTGCATTCATTGCGATGGGAGAATAGAGAAGCTTGTCCTTAGTCCGTACTTCTTTGGAGACTTTTGTTTGGCAGGTTGCAGCGTCCACGCTCTTGATGACTTTCTGAATTTCACTCCACAGACCGGGCTTATGAACCTGTAGAAATTCGAGTCCGTTCAGATGTGAGTAACGCGTGACAATTTTCACCGGTGGCCGCCGCCGGGGAGCTTCGGATCATAAACAGGCTTGTGCATAGGGCGCGTTTGCAGGGTTCCGTTTCGGACAGACTTAACTCGTTCCCACGCAATATCGACGTACTGCTTTTCAATATCGCAGCCGTAGCCAATGCGATCATTTTTGATCGCTGCGACAACACTGGTTCCCACCCCCATATATGGATCGAATACAGCATCGCCGGGTTCTGTCAGGGATAGAACGAGTCGCTCGACAAGCTCAATGGGAAACTGGCAAGGGTGGATTGTTTTCTCGACGTGGTTGAATTTCACGTTCGGGAAGATCCAAACGTCACCGGGATTTTTCCCGAGGGGGTTACACGAAAGCTGCCCTACTTTCGGCCCCTTGTAATACTTCTTGCCTGGATACTTTGATGGCACTCGAATGGGATCAAGGTTAAACGTATAGTCGTCGCCCTTGGTGAACCACAAAATGGTTTCGTGGCGTCCCGATAAACGGTTCGTGCAATGCAGTCCGTGCTCGAAGTGCCAGATTACACGGTTGCGCAAACGGAGGCCGTGTTCACTGAAAAGCGGATACAGAACCATGTCCAGCGGGAATATCTCGCCATCCTGAACGTGGTTTCCCACCTGCCAGCACAACGAGCCTGTCGGCGATAGCAGGCGCGCGCATTCAGAAATTACCTGCGCTTGGTCCTTCACATAATCATTCAGGCTGGCGCGAGACTCGTACGACTTGCCGATGTTGTAAGGGGGAGAGGTAACGATCAACTTCATCGATTCAGAAGGCAACGGGCGCATGAACGCCAGATTGTTCTCGCATTTCATGACCGCAGATATATCGACTTGTAGTTCTCTGATGTTGCTCCGCTTCGGCAAAAGGCCTCTCTCCTCTTGGTGAAGTGGGATTATGTATTGTTCGGTTTCAGAGTGCAATCTTGTCGTTCGTCTTTGTGGAAGAGACCTCATAGCGTTGCTCCGTCACTATGCGATTTCCCCCTAATATATCCCACTGGCGAATAAATAGCGAAGTATTTGACCCGGCCTCCTCAGTCTCAACTCGTGATAAATCTGTAATCTCCGATTTCAGCTCAAGGATCGTGATATGGCTAAGGCGATACTAGTGGTGAAGATCGTCCCAACTCGAAGCGGCCGTGTTACGACGCCTGAATTTGCCGACGAACGTGCCGGATGCGTATATCTGGCAGTCGCATTCGCGCCAGCCTTTCTTGCGTTCTTCAAATTCGCCCGATCGTGATTTTTCAGGATGACGCGCGGCGCATTCGCAGGCGGTCCCGCGACAAAGGCTGAGCATGTGCGACTGTCAATGACGGGTTGCTCGGCATTGCCCGAGGGATTGTAGAAATCAGCGTAAGTTGCAGAAGAGAATATGGCGGAGAGGGGGGGATTCGAACCCCCGGTAGGAGTTTTGGCCCCTACAACGGTTTAGCAAACCGCCGCCTTCAGCCTCTCGGCCACCTCTCCGCGGAGTTCGCGACTCGAATCGCGAGGCAGTATGCTGCGCGTAGTATAGCAAGAATCCGCGCGCCGAAAAGCCTCGGTGCTTCGCGCTTCAGCCTTTCGCGCCGGGTCTCGCGACGCGTGGCCTGCGAGCCTCGCCGCTCCGCCTATTTTCGCGCCGTTGTCTCAGCGGGACGAAATCGCAGAAAGATCATCACGCCGGTCGGATGCGCGCCATACAGCGAATCGAGCGAAGCGGGCTTGCCGTAGAGCGTCATCTGCCCGCCGAACGCGCTGGCAACGTGCGGGATCAGCGGAAACTCCCGATCGTAGCCGAACGAATAAGCCTGCACGCGCGCCAGAAAATGCTCTTCGAATCCGGGTGGCAGCGGATTTTCGCCCAGCAGCAACAGGTTGGTGCGGTCCACATTTTCGATGCGCGTCCAGGCGTAATTGCGCGCGCGAAATCGCAGCGTGCTTTCCGCCAGATAGCCGTTGAAAATTTCGCCGCTGCCCATAGTGCGATTCCGCCCCCAAATAATCGTGGACGCCCAGTTGTCGCGCGCACCCGCCGCCGTACCAGCCGATGCCCCGTCTCCAAATGCGTGATTGTAGGAAACCGACGCCGTCATGCGCAGCGTGTCTTCGCCGGGAAAAAGTTGCTCGGGGCTGGCCAGCCGCGTGATGGAATATTGTCCGCTCCAATTCGGCGCGGGATTGAGCGTCAATCGCGCCGACCATGAATCGAGCGCGCCCGATGCGACGATCCAGCGATTTTCGCCGGGCTCGCGCCCATGAAATCCGGAAACTTCGACTCGCGCGATTTTGTACGCGAAGCCAACGGTCAATACATCGTCGGCGATGTGCGTGGAATCCTCCAGATGATGCCCCAGAGGCGCGAGCGGATCCTCGCTCGCCGACATGCGATGAGGATACGCTTCGGGGCCCATCGCCGGATCGCCCACCGGAGCGGCGTAAAAAGACACCAGCGCGTTTTCGCCCAGCTTCCAATCGTAAATGGCCGCCAGCTCCATAAAAAAATTGTGGGGATGCTGCCCGTCCACGATGGGCAGCCCATAGGCCGTCTCGCCGACTTGAAACAGTTCGGGATACCGCTCGCCGGTAATGGTGGCGGGCTCCATGCTGATCATCGCGCGAGCCGTGAACGTGCCGGGGCCCAGCGCGCGCTGCGCCATCGGCATGAACCAGCTGGTGCTGAAAACTTTGTCGCCGCCCCGCGCGCCCGATTGCTGGATGGCGTTGACGAACGCGTCGCCATGGAACATCAACATCCACGCGCCTTTTTGCTTCATCAGCATTGCGTGCGGCGTGGAAAAAGGCTCAGCGCTCGTTCCGCCGGTCGAATGACGAATAATCTCGGCGAGAAATTGCGGCGCGTGCGCGCTCATATCCATGCTCATGCCGGGCATTTGGATCATGCCGCCCGCCTGCATTTGTCCCATGCCCTGGCCGGGCGCCCCGTTCATGTCCATCTCTGACATTAATCCGCTGTCGTGGCCCGCCTGTCCGGAAGTCAAACTCGAGCTTGATCGCGCCGGGCCACAGCAGCCGGGCAGTTGGCAAGCGGGGCGTGCCGACGTCTCGGCAAAAGCCGCCGAACCTAAAACCAACAACACGGCTAAACCGCCCGTATTCGCCAAAATCTTCACACCATCATCTTAGAGCAAAAACCCAGTCGCGCAAGCGCCACCGCCAGTGGACTTTTTGATTCGCGGCGTTGTCGGCGGGGAATCCGAGATTGGATGTTCAAGCGCGCCCGATTGGAACTCTAGCCTTCAAGACCGGGCGAGTAATAGAAGAAAAGAACCCCGCGAATTAGCTTTGATCGTTCAAAAGGCGTTGCAAGACTTCCGGCGCAAGATAAAAGCTGGTTGCCTGGAGCCGTTTCACAGCGACTCGAAGATTCAATAACTCAAGCGTGGCGGCTTCGCGTAATACGCCGAGTGTGCCCATCACTGGAATTCCGCGCATTTCGGCCTCCCGGCGCCCTTGCCGGTCGTCGACGATCAACCGATCGGCCCGAAGCTCTCGCGCCAGCATGATTG
>JBAVQT010000066.1:0-5838 GCA_049694295.1 Candidatus Acidiferrales bacterium | reverse complement strand
CTGGAGACGTTGCTGAATCGCATCGGGCATGGCGCCGGACGCAAATCGGCGGCGGGCGAGGCGATCGATCCGCGGTCGCTGACATCGATCGAGCGCGTGGAACTGCTGAGCGCGCTGGAAGATCGCTATCAGGTGGATTTGAGCGAGACGGAATTTGCGAACGTGCAGACCGCGGCGGCGCTTGAAAAATTGATCGAGAATCCGCCGGCCCATGGCGCGGCATTTCATTTTCCGCGCTGGGCGCAGAGCCGGCCCATCCGCTGGATCCGCGTTGGCGTGTTGTACACGATTGCGCGACTGGCGATGCTGCTGCTGGGATGGCCGCGAGTGACGGGCCAGGAAAATCTGGAGGGAGTGAAGGGGCCCGTGCTGGTGGTGGCGAATCACATTACATACGTCGACCCGGCCTACGTGCTGGCGGCGTTGCCGGGCCGCTGGCGACGGCGGCTGGCGGTGGCGATGCAGGGAGAAGTGTTGGAAGCGATGCGCAGGCCTCCCGCGGGAATGGGAATATTTCGCGGGTTGCTGGAACGGGCCGGGTACTGGCTGGTGGTCGCGCTGTTCAATGTTTTCCCGCTGCCGAAGCTGGCGGGATTTCGGAAGAGCTTCGCGTTTGCCGGCGAGCTGGTGGATGGCGGCGCGAGCGTGCTGGTGTTTCCCGAGGGGCATCGCACGACGGACGGGCGGATGGCGCCGTTTCGGGCGGGAATTGGATTGCTGGCCACGCGGCTGGGAGTGCCGGTGGTGCCGATGCGTATCGATGGACTTTTCGAATTGAAGCGGGCCAACAAGAGATGGGCGCGGCCAGGCGCGATTCGAGTTTCGATCGGCCGGCCGGTGCAATTCAGGGAGACGGATTCGGCGGAAGAGATTGCGCGAGACTTGGAGCAGCGGGTGGCGGAGCTCGGCGCGGACAGCGAACGCAAGAAAACCGAAAACTGAAGGCCGCATGCGCTTGGACTTGGCGAGGCCTCACTGGTGCGAGAGAGACACCTCGAAAGCTCGCTCCGATGAAGCGCGCGAGCCACAACGTCAGAGACGCTCGCGACTTGGTCGCGGCGGTGCGTGGCTGAAATTGACGCGGATGGCAAAACGAAGAACGGCAAAAAGAGACAGCCTAGCGGAGCTGCGGGTGAGCGATGCCCTCGCTGTGGCGCGGAGAACAAAAACTGAAGGAACCGAGCGGCGTTAGATGTTGAGAGGGAGGCGAAGGCGGGCTTCGACGCCGCGGGCGGACTGGCGATTTTCCAGGGTGAGCGTGCCGCCGTGGGCTTCGGCGATCTGGCGGCAGAGAACCAGGCCGATGCCGGAGCCGCCGAGTTTGGTGGTGAAAAAGGGAACGAAGAGATTCGCGGCATTGGGAATGCCGGGGCCGTCATCCTGCACCCAAATGTCCACGTGGCCGTCTTCATGCTGCCAGCCCACGCGAACGCCGCCGCCGGTTTCGAGCGCGGCATCCACCGCGTTGCGCAGAAGATTGATGAGCAACTGCTCGAGCTGATCGGGATCGGCCTGGACTCGAATTTCGGGGCCGCGCAGGAGCTCGACGCGCAGACGCGGCTCGAGGGCCACTACACGCTTGATCCAGTCGCCGACGTCCACGGGCTGCAACACTGGCGGAGGCAATTTGGCGAGGCGCGCGTAGGCGTTCATGAACCGCGCGAGTCCATCGCTGCGGGCGGCGATGATGTTGAGGCCGCTGCGCATGTCGTCTTGCCAATCGGCGGGACGGTCTTCGCGGCGGAGGAGGCTGCCGAGATTTTCGGCGACGGACTTGATGGGGGCGAGGGAATTATTGAGCTCGTGGCCGAGAACGCGAATCAAACGCTGCCAGACCTGGCGCTCCTCTTCGCGCAGGGCGCGGCTGAGGTCCGTGATCACCAGGAGCTGATGCGGCAGGCCGGCTTCGCGAAAACTTCCGCGATGAATTTCCCAGCGTCCGGATTTTCCGGGAAAGGCGATCTGTTCGAGACGCGGCGTGACGCCCTCGAGGCATTCGGCGACGCCGAGTTCGCCGGCCGTGCGGCCGAGAAGACGTTCGCCGGGAGTATCGAGGAGGCGTTCGCCGGCGCGATTGACCAGGCGCAATCGGCCGGCGCCGTCGAAGGCGTAGACGGCGACGTCAATTTCCTCCATCACCTTGCGAAGCAGCGCGGTGGCCTCGAGGGCGCCCAGGCGCTGCTGGCGCAGAGTCTCGCCGAGCGCATTGACTTCCCGCAGCACTTCGCCGAGAACGTCGGATTTGGCGGCGCCGCGCGCGCGAATCGAAAAATCTCCCTCGCGCAAGGCAGCGAGCAGATTGGAAAGCGTGCGCATGGGAAAGATCACCCGGCTCTGCGCGGCGAACGCAAAGCCGAGCCAAGTGGCGACCAGCACGATGGTGAGCGTCCACTGCAAATTCAGGGAGTGATTGGCGGTCCACAGAAGGATCAGGGCCACGACGGTGCTGCCGAGACCGGCGGCCAGTGCCAGAAGCAGGATGCGACGCTCGTACAGGAGGGTCTTCAAAGGCTGTATTTTTGCAAGCGGCGATAGAGCGCGCTACGGCTCAGTCCCAAGGCTTTGCTGGCATGGCTGACATTGCCGCCATGGCGGGCGAGCGCTTTCTGAATCAGGACGCGCTCGACTTCCTCGATACTCATTTCGTCTATTTTCAGGGAAGCATCGCGCGCGGGGCGCAGGCCGAGGTCGCTCGCGCGCACCAGCGGCCCTTCGGCCAGCAACACGGCGCGCTCGACGGAGTGATCGAGCTCGCGGATATTGCCGGGCCAGGGATGATCGAGGAGCACCTGCAAGGCCACCGGCTCAAAACCCTCGAGCGCTTTTCGATAGCGCTGCGCGGATTGTCGCAGAAAATATTGGGCCAGCACGAGGATATCTTCCTTGCGCTCGCGGAGCGGAGGCAGATGAATCTCGATGGTATTGAGCCGGAAGAGCAAATCCTCGCGGAAACGCCCGGCGGCGACTTCCTTGTGGACGTCGGCATTGGTGGCGGAAATGATGCGGGTATTGACGCGGCGAGTGGTGGAAGAGCCGACGCGCTCGAGCTCGCCGGTTTCCAGAGCGCGCAGAAGCTTGGCCTGGAGATTCATGGGGACGTTGGCGATTTCGTCGAGGAAAAGAGTGCCGCCGTCGGCAAGCTCGAAGCGACCGACGCGATCGGATTTCGCGTCAGTAAACGCGCCCTTCACGTGGCCGAAAAGCTCGCTTTCGAAAATTCCTTCCGGCAAACCGCCGGCGTTGACGGTAACGAGCGCACGCCCGGCGCGAGACGAGAGGGCGTAGAGAGTGCGCGCGACGACTTCCTTGCCGGTGCCATGCTCGCCGGTGATCAGGATGTTCGCGTCGGAAGGGCCGACGCGAGCGATCAAGTCCATCACGGGGCGCATCACGGGGGATTCCGCGATCATGGTGGGGCGGCCATCGGCGCGCAGCAGGCGGTTTTCCGCTTCCAGGCGCTGGCTGCGGCGCAGGGCGTGGGAAAGCTCGATCTGGGTTTTGAGGATGGCGAGCAGGCGGGCGTTTTCCCAGGGTTTCTGGATGAAATCTTTGGCGCCGCGGCGCATGGCCTCGACGACGACCTCGAGGCTGCCCCAGGCGGTCATCACGACGATGGGAAGCGTGCTGTCTTTGGCGCGAATATGGGAGAGCAGGTCGAGACCTTCCTGGCCCGAGGTGGTGTCGCGCGCGTAGTTCAAATCGATGAGGATGGCATCGAATTCGCGCATCTCGATGGAGGAAAGGACGGCGGCGGGAGAGGAGACGGTCTCGGTCTCGAAGCCCTCGGCTTTCAAGAGCAGGCGCAGGGCTTCGCGGATGTCCGGTTGATCGTCGGCGACCAGAATTCTGATTTTTGCAGCGGGAGATATCGTCATGACCGAAAAAACCTTTCCCTGGATTCCGTCGCGCGCGGGCGCGAAACGCGGCGGCAGGCGTCCACCCCTGGTAGTTTGCTACGTGCGGGACTGGCGTGAGAATTTATTATTCGTAGCGCAAGGCGACGAGCGGGTCCACTTTGGTTGCGCGCCGAGCGGGGAAATAGCAGGCGGCGATAGCCACGATGGCCAGGACGAAGGCCACGGTGATCAGCGTGAGCGGATCGGTGGCGCGGATGCCGTAGAGTTGCGATTTCAAATAGCGTAAGACTAAAAACGAGCCGGCCACGCCGAGGATCAGACCGATCGCCGCGAGGCGCATACCATCGCCGACGATCATACGCAAAACGTCGGCCGGCGCAGCGCCCAGAGCCATACGAATGCCAATCTCGTGGGAACGCTGCGAGACGGCGTAAGCCATCACGCCGTAAATTCCGATTCCGGCAAGCAGGGTGGCAACGCCCGCGAAAAGGGCGAGCAGCAACATGCTGAGGCGGCGCTGCGAGAGCGCGTCGGAAAGATATTCGTCCATGGTGCGCACTGCGGTGACGGGCTGATCGGGATCGAGACTCTCGATGACGCCTTTCACAGCGGCGGTGAGGTGCGCGGGATTGGTGCGGGAGCGCACCGCAAAGCTCATCATGCGCGACGGATTCTGAGCGACGGGCAAGTAGACCTGGCCGAAAGTCGACTCGTTCCACTGCCATTCGTGGACGTCGCCGATCACGCCGATGATGGTGATCCAGCCCGGACGGGGTTGAGCGTCCCAGGGAGTGAGCACGCTGCCGAAATCGAGTTGAATATGCTGGCCGATGGGATCGGAGTCTGGCCAGTAACGGCGGGCCAGCGATTCGTTGATGATGGCGACACCGGGAGCGGTGGGGCCGTCGGAAATCGCGAAGTCGCGGCCGGATTTGAGGGTCATGCCCATGGTGTGGAAGTAGCGATAGTCGGCGACGCGATACTGGCTGGTGAAATGTTCGCCGGAAGGAGGATGGGGACGGCCGGCGATATCGAAATCGCAATAGACCCGCCAGCCGGAGAGCGGAAGAAAATCCGCGGCGCTGGCAGATTGGACACCCGGGAGCGCCGCGATGCGGTCCATGGCCTGCTGATAGAAATTCGCGACGCGCTGGATATTGGGATAATGAGCGTCGGAAAGATAGGTCTGCATGGTGAGCAAATTCGCTGAATCGAAGCCCGGAGTTTCGAGAAGCATCAGAACGAAGCTGTGGATCAGCAGGCCGGCGCCGGCGAGCAGCATCAGCGAGAGGGCGATTTCCGAAACCACCAGAGCGGAGCGAAGAAATTGGCCGCGGCGCCCGCTGGTGGAACCGCGACTGCCCTCTTTGAGCGATTCGGATAATTCGTCGCGCGAAATCTGAATCGCGGGAGCCAGGCCGAAAGCGATCGCGGCGACTAACGAAAGCAGGAGCGCAAAACCCAGGACGGGCAAGTCGATTTCGATGCGCCCGGAATAGGGAATTTGCCCGCGGCCACTGGCAGGGAGCGCGCTCTGCAGCAGACGCACGCCACCATAGGCGACTGCGATTCCCAGGGCACCTCCGATCAATCCCAGCAACACGCTCTCGGTGAGCAACTGGCGCAAGATGCGCCGGCGACCCGCTCCGATGGCCGAGCGCACCGCAATTTCGCGCTCGCGGCCGGCGGCTCGCGCCAGCAGCAGATTGGCAACATTGGCGCAGGCGATCAGGAACACAAAAATAACTGCGAACGAAAGAATCAGGAGCGCGGGATGAATCGAGTCGGTGAGATCGCCTTGAAATCCGACGACGTGAATGCCCACCTTCTGATCGAAGGCAGGATACTGTTTTTTGAGCTGGGCGTGAATCGCCTCCATCTCGGCCTGGGACTGGCGGATGGAAACTCCGGGCCGCAAGCGGCCGAAGACGATCACCTGATGGTCTTCGCGATCGAGTTGCGCGCGAGTCCAAGTGAAGGG
>JBAVQT010000065.1:0-5594 GCA_049694295.1 Candidatus Acidiferrales bacterium | reverse complement strand
GCCATCCGCCGCGCCATCATCAATAGTTCGCCGGTCCCCATCGGCACCGTTCCTATCTACGAGGCGCTCTCGCGCGTCCGCCGCGCCGAAGATCTTTCGATCGAACTCATGCTCGAGGTGATCGAAGAGCAGGCCGAGCAGGGCGTGGACTACATGACCATCCATGCCGGTGTCCTCCGCGAATTTCTTCCCCTCGTCCGCAATCGCATTACCGGAATCGTGAGCCGGGGCGGGGCGCTGATGGCGCAGTGGATGAGCTTCCACAAGAAGCAAAATTTCCTATACGAGAATTTCGACGCGATCTGCAAGATTTTCCAGAAGCACGACGTCAGCTTCTCGCTGGGCGACGGCTTGCGGCCGGGCTGCCTGGCAGACGCGAGCGATGCGGCGCAGTTTGCGGAGCTGCGAGTGCTGGGGGAGCTGACCAAGAAAGCCTGGGAATACGACGTGCAGGTGATGATCGAAGGCCCCGGGCACATCCCGATGGACCAGATCGAGCTGCAGGTGAAGAAGGAAAACGAGCTGTGCCACGAGGCGCCTTTTTATACGCTCGGCCCGCTGGTGACCGACATCGCGCCCGGCTACGACCACATCACCAGCGCGATCGGAGCGGCCATGATCGGCTGGCACGGGGCTTCGATGCTCTGCTACGTGACGCCGAAGGAGCATTTGGGATTGCCGAATGCCGATGACGTTCGCCAGGGAGTGATCGCCTACAAAATCGCGGCGCATGCGGCGGATGTGGCGCGGCATCGTCCGGGCGCGCGCGATCGCGATGACGCGCTCAGTTATGCGCGTTTCCTTTTCGACTGGAACAAGCAGTTCGAGCTTTCACTCGATCCGGAGACCGCGCGCAAAATGCACGACGAGACTTTGCCGGACGATTTTTACAAGGAAGCAAAGTTTTGTTCGATGTGCGGCCCGAAGTTCTGTTCGATGAATACCACGCAGATCGCCGAGGCCTACCAGGGCCTCGACCAAAAGGATCGTGAAGAGAAATTCGCGCAACTCCTGGCGAAAGTCGCCGCCAAGTAGACGCGCCGGGATGGCGCGAGGCGACGCAGGCCGGACCGGACCGAGCGCCGGGGCGCATCAGAGTGAACGAAAGATGTTGCGCGGGGCGGGGCCTTAATTTGGGCGGGAGTGCGAAACCGAAGTCGGAAGCTCGCTCGGGTGATGCGCGCGAGAGGAACGCGCTTCGCGCGATTGTTTTATGTCGGAGCTGAAGCTCCGACCCCCTGAAAAAGCCCACGGGGACGGCGCGGAACGGCGCGCGCAGGATCCGGGAAAGCGCCGGGGCGCGCAAAGATCAAGGAAACAAAATGGCAGGCTGAGCCGTACAAGGGGTTAGCAGCGCAGGTAGGGATGGGGCTGCGGCTGGTAGTGCGGAGGGGCGGCTATGACTTTCTTGCTGGTTGCGGTGTTCCTATATTTTTTGCCGACTTTTGTGGGGCGGAACCGGCACGACGCCACGGGGATTTTTCTGGTGAATTTTGTTCTGGGCTGGACGGTGATTGGTTGGGTGGCGGCGATGATCTGGGCTTGCACGCCTGATATGCGCGTTCCGGTGATGGCGGTGGCCGGGCATGCCTATGCCTATCCGCAATCGTATGCAGGGCCCGGGCCGGGCGCGTACACATGCGCCAGCGCGAAATCGAACGCGCATTTCTGCTCGCAATGCGGCGCGGCGACGCAAAGCGGAGCGCGTTACTGCACTTATTGCGGCCGATGCGTCTGATTCCGGCGCCTCCGCCAAACTCTCCGGCGGTGCGCTGATGGCCAACTCCGAATCCGATAAAATCCTGCGCGAGGAATTCAATCGCTGGGCCGAGGCTGGGCGCGGCGCGGGGATGGAGAACGATCATTGGCCGATCACGCGTCCGGCGCTGGCGCGGATGCGGATTGCGCCGTCGGATCGGGTGCTGGACCTGGGCTGCGGGTCGGGTTGGTTGGCGCGGGCGATCGCCGAGGAAGTGCCGGCGGGGCGCGTGGCCGGGATGGATATTTCGGACCAGATGATACGGCTGGCGCGCGAGGCTTCGGCGGCCGCGGGACAGAAGAATGTGGAATTTGTTACCGGCGAAGTGGGCACGATTCCCTGGGACGCGAATGCTTTCGAAAAAATAATTTCAGTGGAGTCGGCGTATTACTGGCCGGAGCCTGACAAGGGCGTGCGGGAGATGCATCGCGTGGCGCGCGGGGGCGGCTCGGCGTGGATTCTGATTAACTATTATCGCGACAATCCGCATTCGCAGCAGTGGGGCAAGACGCTGCAGATTCCCACGCACCTGCTATCCGCCGAAGAATGGTCCACGCTATTTCGCGAGGCCGGATTTTCGGCTGTCGCGCACGAGCAAATTCCCGATCCCACGCCGAATCCAGAGGTCTACACGGGCCGCTGGTTTCGGGACGCCCGACAGCTCGCCGAATTTCGGGCGATGGGGGCACTGCTGGTCCATGGCATGAAGTAAAGTCACGAAGTAAAAATCATCCACGAAAACAAATAAATCGCCACATTGAGAGCGTTGGCGAGGCGAAGAAAAGGCGTGCAAAAACAGTACGCTATCTAGGGTAGTGACTCATTTTGATTTCAGGCCGTGTGGACAGGTTTGAGCAAGAGTGGCAATATCAGGGCATGGCCAAGAAAAAATCAGCGAAGAAAAAAACCAAGGAAGGCAATTCGAGAAGATGTGAACCAGATGGCGGCACGCATCGTACGCGAGACTACGGAATCAAGATAACTCCCTTCTCGAAGGGGTCGGGTATACCTTTCGGTTCTGACCCGCGAATCTTTGTAGACAACGCTTTAACTTCCTCAGATGCTCTGTAGATTCTTCCCCTACGTTCTCCTGTTGGTATCAAAAGCCCGGATTCGACCGCAGCTCTTAGGTCTCGGCTCGCAACGACCTTGCTAACATCAGCATAGCGTCTATAGGTTGCGCTGCGAACCCTATAGCCCATTGCAGCATCGGCCACAGCGCCAATTACACGCTCGGGCAAATGGCGCTTTGCGATTTCTCTTTCCAGCTCATCCCACAAGGCCTTAATTCGAGCCGTGCGTCGGACAAGAGTACCCGCTTGGCGATAATGGGCGGTAAGATTGAAACGAATCCACGTGCGGCTATCGCGGTGCGGATTCCATTTGCCACGTCCTACGTCCGCAAGCACGTCATAATAGTCTTGAGTATTTCTACCTAGGTATTCTTCGATTGAACAAAAGGTCGGATCAACGATTCCAATGGCCGCCAGCACGAGCGTTTGTAAGCATCTAGCCATCCTGCCGTTGCCATCGGAAAACGGATGGATCATTGTCAGGTTAAGGTGAGCCATTGCTCCCTTTACTAAGACATGATCGTCGTCCAATGAGCTGTTAAGGTATTCAATCAACTCTGCAATGAGTCTCGGGGCCTTGTCCGCTGGTGGGCCTTCATAAACATTTTCGTTTTTTGCTTCATCTCGCACGTAGATGGAACCGGGACGCCAATTACCCGGATGCTTTGAGAGATCGTAGTACAACATCATGAAGTGCAGGCTTCTTAGAAAACCATCGTTAAATTCAAAGCTAGAATCCTTTGCAAGCTGAAGCACATACGTCATGGCATTGCGATATCCGGTTACCGCGTGCCAAGTTTCCTCTCCGGCTTCGAGTGGTTCGTCCCCTTCAGCAGCCGCAATTGCGTCCTCTGCCGTTACCAAAAAACCCTCAATGCTGTTTGATCCACGAATCGCGCGTGCGAAGGCATTTCGGCGCAGCACACCTTCCCAGCGTGAAGGTGTGGACAGGCTGTATTTGACAGACTTATGCATCTTCGCAATAGCCGCTATGACGTCCAACTCTTCTTTTCTCAGTTCCGGACTCTTGAAGATCACGTTCCTTATCCTATTACTATCGAACTTCCGTATAAATAGTAATTGACTTTCAGTTCGAAGTCAATATACTATTTTCATCGAGGGCACGACAATGAACAGACTTAACCAGATCAAACAGGCCCAAATCATAAGCGCTCTTGTCGAAGGCAACTCCCTTTGCGCTACGGCCCGCATGTGCGGCGTGACATTTAACACCGTGCTCAAGCTTACGCCGGAGATTGGTCAAGCCTGTGAAGATTACCAACGGAGTGTGCTGGTTAACCTTCCGTGCAAGCGTATCCAGTGCGATGAAATCTGGTCATTCTGCTATGCCAAGGAAAAGAACGTGCCGGACGAACTGCGCGGCAAGCATGGCTTCGGAGATGTGTGGACGTGGGTTGCGATTGACGCGGATACAAAGCTAGTCCCGTGCTGGCGGATTGGAGATCGAAACGCATGGCATGCGCAGCATTTCATGTACGACTTGGCCGCGCGTCTTGCTAATCGCATCCAGTTGACCACAGATGGTCACCGCGTTTATCTACAGGCTGTCGAGTTCGCGTTCGGTGAGGAAAGTTGATTATGCAATGCTGGTCAAGCTCTACGGCTCTGACCGGCAGAAGCCGAAGTCCGGTACAGTCCAGCCGAGTATCTCGGCTGCCGCAAAACTAAGATCATCGGGAAGCCCAAAGCAGAGCATATCTCCACGAGCTTTGTAGAACGCCAGAACCTAACCATGCAGATGAAAATGCGCCGATTTACTCGGCTCACAAGCGCATTCTCAAAGAAGCTCGACAATGATCGGTGGGCGGTCGCGCTTCACCTTATGCACTACAACTCCTGCCGGATTCACCAATCGCTGCGCGTTACTCCGGCGATGGAAGCGAGAGTAATAGATCACGTTTGGGAAATCGGAGAAATCGTCGAACTACTCATGCCCCCGGAAAAGGAGGTTGCTGCTTAGCGTTGTCGATGGCTAGTCGCACAGCTTCTCTCGCAACATGGGCGTTGCTCTCTAATTGATCTAGATGACCAATGAAAGTATCTTCAGTAAGGTTCGGCGTGATCGGAATGTTTCTTTGAAGGCTGATTCTGGTCATGGTTCCGTCAGACTGGATTTCGAGATTATAACCAACCCCAGTCTTGGCTAACTCAAGAGCCAATTCCTCCGCAATCCTGCCTGATTTTTCCTTCGGCAGTTTTGCCAAAACCTCCCGATGCTCTGCGGATACCTCGATGTTTGAGCCAAAGGCTATGTATCGGTCCCGAGCCTTCATCCTAGCCACATATAGCCCCATGCCACTGCGACACGTAACCAAGAAAGCGAAAAGAGCTTCAGCCTCAGTTCGTTTCTGAACTCCTAAGCCGAAATAATCCAGCCACGCTCTGACATTGGTCTCTACGTTATCCACAGTGGTTTGCGGCTGCTTCTTCGAGAGTATGGGCCTTCCAGTCAACGCAAAAATCAATATCGCAAGCGATGCGGAACCGGCGCACCCGTATAGAACTGGTCCCGTCCAGTGGGAATGGGTGGCCTGAAGAATCGCTATCAAGGCGCCGCCCCCAAGCACAATAACCGCCGACAAGAGATTTTGAGCCAGCCCTTGCCAAAAAGACCTCCACCACATGTTGCATACTTCCATAACTGTATCGGTATGCTAACCCAATTAGAGGCGATTTTAAGACCATTCATTTTCTGTCTCCGCAGCAAAATGAGTCACTGCCCTAAGTAGGTCAAGTAGGTT
>JBAVQT010000064.1:0-10097 GCA_049694295.1 Candidatus Acidiferrales bacterium | reverse complement strand
CGCAGTGACCGTGCAGTATGAGCCGCCCGACAAACTCACTCCCGGCGAATGCGGCACCCTGGTGGACAACGAAGTGGACATGCGCGACATCACCGCCACGCTGGTGGACCTGGCCGTTAAGGGCTATCTCACCATCGAGCAAAAAGACGCCCCCGGCATGCTCGGACTCACCCATCATCGCGATTATATTTTCCATCTCAAGAAGGCGCCGGCCGAATGGACCGCCGCGCGTCCCCACGAGCAGCAAATGCTTGTGGCGCTCTTCGGGGACGGCGCTACGCCAGACGTGAAACTTTCCGATCTTCAAAATCATTTCTACACGCAACTTCCGGCGATCCGCGATCGCATCTATGACGCGCTGATGTCCGACGGCTATTACCTGCACCGCCCGGACACCGTTCGCAGCGCCTACATCGGCATCGGAGTGGCTCTGGGCTTCGGCTCGATTTTTCTTTGCAACTTTCTCGGGATGGCGACGTCCACTTCTCCGATAGCCTGGATCGTCGCCGGTGTGGCATCCGGGGCTATCGCCGCCGGATTTGGCTGGTTCATGGCCGCGCGCACTCTGAAGGGCGCCCGCACTCGCGAACTGGTTCTCGGTTTCGAGGAATTTCTGGGCCGCGTGGAAGGCGACCGCATCCAGCGGATCGAAAAAACGCCCGAGCTTTTCGAAAAATTTCTGCCCTACGCCATGGCCCTGCGCGTTGACAAAAAATGGGCGCAGTCCTTCGCCGGCATCGCCATCCAGCCGCCGCAATGGTATTCCGGCAGCTACGGCGCGGGATTCATGCCCTATCTTCTAATCGGCGATTTGAACGCGATGTCCGTGCAGGCCGGCAGCGCCATGGCTTCCTCGCCGCGCAGCGCAGGCAGCTCGGGTTTCGGCGGCGGCGGTTTCTCAGGTGGCGGCTTCGGCGGCGGTGGCGGCGGCGGCTTCTAGCAACGAAGCGTTTCGCAAACGCCGCCGCCACCTCACCTACTCGAGCGAAAAGGCACCCGGGGAAACAGCGCCGGTACCCGTCGCGCATAATCCGCAAAGCGCGCCCCAAACGCGTCGCGCAGCAATTTCTCCTCGCTGCGAATTCGTATCTCGGTCCCCGCAAGAAACACCACGATGAATACCGGCAAGGCTTCCCAGCGGCACAGGGCCAGGCCCGTGGCCAGCAGAGTTCCAAACATCGCCAGGTAAATCGGATTCCTCACCATCGCGTACGGCCCACGCTCGATCAACTCATGCCCCTCGATCACTCGCGCCACCAGCGCCCACTGCTTTTCCAGCGCCCAGGCCGCCCAAAAACATAGCGCCAGCGCCGCGACCGCGATCACCGCGGTAAAGGCCGCCACGACTGCCTGGGCCGTTCGCGGCAGCGGCATGATCGGCGAAAAAAATGCGCGCGAAAAAACGCAGCAGCCCGCGTAGGCCAGGATCTGCAACCCAAACCCAAGATGCGACCGCGTCTCGCGCGCCACATGCGATTCCGTCCCGCGCGACCGCCCCACCAGAAACACCACGCCGTATGCGAGCCAGCTCGCCACCACAAAAATCGCCGCCATCTCCGCCCAGGGATCGCGCTGCAAAGGAAGGAAAATTCCCACGGTCTACAGTTTCTTTCGAAGCGACTTCTGCGTTTTCACGTGCTCATAGCCGTTGCGCAAATAAAATGCATGGGCCCGCTCGCGCAGCACATTGGAGCGCAGGCCAATCGAGCGGCAGCCGCGCTCGAGCGCCCACTCTTCCGCGCGCTCCAGCAGCAGCGCCCCCATGCCCTGCGAACGGACCTCGGCGCCCACCACCAGCCCGCTGATTTCCACTCGCGCGTCCGTCTCGACCGCGCGGCTCACGAAAACTCCAACCCATCCCGCAATCTCGCCGCTCGCCGTCTCCGCCACAAACACCGCGTGATCTTCCGATTCATTCATTCCCGCCAAGCGCGCGGCAATATCCGCGGCGCTCGATGCATAACCCAGTTCGCCAGCCAGCTCCGCGATCCGCGCGAAATCCTGAGCCCGCGGAGTGCGAATCTTCATCGCCGCCCGCGCTGGCGATTCGCGCGAAGTAGCTTGGCTGCGAATTTCCCCGCGAACTGTTTCCTCACGTTGCATCTTTCCGTTTCCGGCCTCGCTTCCCGCGCTAGTCACCGCGCGGTAGCCAGGGCCTTCTTCAGCACCGCGATCTGTCCGGCGTGATACAGGTCGTGCTGAATCAAACCGTGCAGCAGGACGTAACGCGAATCCTGATGCTCGGACGGTTTCTGGTCCAGCATGCTGTCGTCCAGTTCGCTCGCGACTTGCCGCAATCTTTTTCGGCTGGTCACCAGATGTTCGAGCGAACGTTTCCAGGCCACGTCCGTCGCTTCCCACACCGGAGGCCAGTCCCGCTCCTGCGTCACTTCCACTTTTTCGCCCGCCAGCCGGTGCATCACGATGCCATTCCACGAAGCAATGTGATTCACAATCTCCCAGATAGAATGCACCCCGCGCACCGCGTGTTTCGAGGCATCTTCGGCCGTCACTCCTTCCAGCAATTGCGCCAGCGCCGGCCCGTGCCACGCATCTCCGGAAAACGCGCGGTCCATCTGATCCACAATTCTCTGAATTTCGCTCATCGTCTTTCCCCGCCAAAAAGCCTAAGCCCGCAGGCCGCCCAACACAAGAGGCGCGTGGCCGTGCAACGGGCTACCCGCATAGTATCTCCCGAGGACATTGAAAAGCATTGGCCGAAGAGGACGAGTTGAGCCCGGAGTCGTGCCGGCACGGCGCGGCGGGACGTTGGGAGATCAGTAGGTGATTATTACTTTGCCGAAGTGGGCGGCGGATTTCAGGTAGGCGATGGCTTGGGGGAGCTCGGCGAAGGGAAACTTGCGGTCAAGGACGGGACGGAGCTGGTGGAGTTCGATGGCGCGGTTCATGTCTTCGAACATCTGGCGCGAGCCCACGAAAATGCCCTGGAGGCGGACTTCTTTCATGAGGATGCCGATGGGGTTGAAGTCAGCGGGGCCGGCGAGGACGCCGATCAAGGCGATGTGGCCGGCCACGCGGACGGCGTTGAGCGATTTCTGCAGGGTGCCGGCGCCGCCAACTTCGACGATGTGATCGACGCCGACATCGGCGGTGAGGCGGCGAACTTCTTTATCCCAATCGGGCGTGCGTTTGTAGTTGATGGTTTCGTGAGCGCCGAGATGGCGGGCGCGGGCGAGCTTTTCGTCGCTGCTGGAAGTGGCGATGACGCGCGCGCCGTGCATTTTTGCGAACTGAATGGCGAAGACGGAAACGCCGCCGGTGCCGAGCGTCAGAACGGTCTGGCCGGATTTCAGATTGCCATGTTCGACGAGGGCGTTCCAGGCGGTGACGGCGGCGCAGGGAAGAGCGGCGGCCTCCTCGAAAGAAAGATGGGCGGGAATTGCGACCAGGCCGCTTTCGTGGAAGACGGCGAATTCGCGGGCGACGCCATCGAGGCTGCCGGCGCCAATGGTGGTGCGCTGCTTTTCCTGGGTGGGCGCGCCTTCGAGCCAGCCCTGATTGAAGATGGGACAGACGCGATCGCCCACTTTCCATCTGGTGACGCCGTCGCCGAGTGCGACGATTTCTCCGGCGGCATCGGAGAGGGGAATGGCGGGGAGGCGGGCTTTGGGATTGTAGACGCCAATCGCGAACATGAGGTCGCGATAATTGAGCGAGGCGGCGTGCAGCTTGATTTTCACCTGGCCGGGCGCGGGCTGAGGCTCGGGGCGCTCGACCAGGGTGAGATGCTGCAAATCGAATTGAGTTAGTTCGTAGGATTTCATGGGGTTCCTCGCCGAGTGGATATGAATGCCACGCGGGGCGCGGGTCAGTGGCGCAAGCCTTTCTGTTTCGCTCCGCGACTATTTGAGAGAAGCCATATCGATCACGAAGCGATATTTCACGTCGCTTTTCAGCAGGCGCTCGTAGGCTCGATCGACCTGCTGAATGGGGATGATCTCGATATCGGAGACGATTCCGTGTTCGGCGCAGAAGTCGAGCATTTCCTGAGTCTCGCGAATGCCGCCGATGGCGGAGCCGGCGAGGCTACGGCGTTTCATGATGAGATTGAAGGCGGCGACGGGGGCGGGTTTCTCGGGCGCGCCGACGAGAGTCATGGTGCCGTCGAGCTTCAGGAGCTGGAGATAGGCGTTGAGATCGTGTTCGGCGGAGACCGCGTCGAGAATGAAGTTGAAGGTGCCGGCATGCTTCTGCATTTCGGCTTCGTCTTTTGAAATTACGACTTCATCGGCGCCGAGGCGAAGAGCATCGGCTTTTTTATTTGGAGAGGTGGTGAAAAGGACGGTGTGAGCGCCGAAGGCATGGGCGAATTTCACGCCCATGTGACCCAAACCGCCGAGACCGACGATGCCGACCTTGTGTCCTTTGCCGATTTTCCAGTGGCGCAAGGGCGAATAGGTGGTGATGCCAGCGCAGAGAAGCGGAGCGGCACCGGCAGGGTCGAGCTGATTGGGGACGCGCAGGACGAAGGATTCGTCGACCACGATAGAATCGGAATATCCGCCGTAGGTGACGCCGCCGAGAATTTTGTCTTCACTGTTGTAGGTGAGAGTGAAGCCAACCTCGCAATACTGCTCTTCCCCGGCGCGACAATTGGCGCACTGGCCGCAGGTTTCCACCATGCAACCGACCGCGGCGATGTCGCCTTCCTTGAATTTTTTGACCGAGTTGCCGACCTTGACGACGCGGCCGACGATTTCGTGGCCGGGAACGCAGGGATAGACGGTGGGCATGACACTTTGCCACTCGTTGCGGACCTGGTGGAGATCGGAATGGCAGACGCCGCAAAAGAGAATCTGGATTTGGACGTCCTGAGGGCGCGGAGAGCGGCGCTGCAGCGTGAAAGGCGCGAGGCTGGAAGTGGGGCTTTGCGCGGCGAAAGCTTTGGCGGCGAAGGTCTGTGGTTTCTGGACTTCCTTGGTCTTGGCTGATTGCTGAGCTGCTTCGGTCATCGATGTGCTCCTGTGGCCGCCGGTTCCGCGGGGCCGCTTAGGGTACAAGAATATTGTAAAGGTTGAGGCGAGACGCGTCACTAGCGTTAGCTATCGCCATAGACGGGGAGCGCGGCGCCGTGAACGACTTTAGCGTCGTCACTGCAGAGGAAGAGGATCACGCGCGCGATATCCTCGGGCTTGGGCCATTTTGCGAAATCGGAGTCGGGCATGGCTTTGCGGTTGGCCGGGGTATCGATAATGCTGGGAAGTATGGAATTGACGCGGACGCCGGTGCCTTTCAGATCGGCGGCGAGCGAATCCATCATGGCCACGGCTGCGGCTTTGGAAGCTGCGTAGGCGGCTGCGCCGGCGGCGTGGTCGAAGGCGGCTTTGGCGGCGACGTTGACGATCGAGCCGTGATGTTGGCGCAACATAACGGGCACTGCGGCGCGCGACAAGGCGAAACCGGAGCGGAGATTGAGCGCCAACATCCGGTTGAAGACCTGGGGATCGAGTTCCCAGAGAGCGATGCCTCCGGCGTAGCCGCCGACAGTGTTGACGAGAGCGTCGAGACGGCCGTGTTTTTCGACTAGAGTTTGGATCAGGGCGGCCACGGCGGATTCGTCGGTGACATCCGTGCTGTAACCCTCGAGATGCCGCTTATTCGCGCCTGCCGCGCTTTGCAGGGCGTTCCACTCTTCGGGGCTTCGATAGGTGACGGCGACTTGGTGGCCGCGGTCGAGAAATGCGAGAGCGACGGCGCGCCCGAGGCCGCCGGTGCCGCCGGCTACCAGGGCTAATTTGATTTCTGCGTTCGAAGCCATTGGTGCGTCTCCTTGGCGCAGCTCCGGCCGGCAAAAAACCGGGGCGGGTTGCAAAGGGATTTCATCGAAAGGATTATACCGCCGCAGATAGGCGACGATACGAAGCGGACGATGGCAAGGCCGGTTCGACGCGCCGGGCGGCGCGTGTGCGAGGTGGTTTTCGGGGACGGGGAAATGATTCTTAGTGCGCTAAATGCATACCACCGAAAACGTACAGGACCAGCAGGACCACGAGAACCGTGCCGACGATGCCGAGGCCGCCGCCAGCGCCCCACCTGGAATAGCCGTAGTAGCCGCCGCCACCGCCGAACAACAGCAAGAGAACAATGATGAGCAAGAGCATGGGAAGTCTCCGTTCAGTTTGTGAATCTGAATTTCCACGACAGCCAGGTTCGCGGGTGCGCGAGCCCGTATGACGAGGGCAGATGCGAGAGCCCCACCCTCACAAAACGAGGATGGGGCGCCGGGAAAGGCAAAGACGACTTCAGGGCCAAAAAACGAAGGCTAAAACTACTGCAACCTCAAAAAGCCAAGGCAAAGACGACGTCAGGATCGCCGGCAACAAGTGGCCATCGGCAAGCGGAGGCGAGAAGGCTACGCATGCGCGGAGGCGGCCTCCGGTTCGGCGATGAGCTCGTCGAAGAGGGTGCGGTAATGAATCATGGCCTGGCGCAGGTCTTCGGTGCTGGCCTGGCCATGCGACTGGCGAAGAGCCATTTGATGGGCTGCGCGGTAATTTTCGAGAACCAGCGGGTGGTCGACGGAAATGTCGGCGGCGCGCTGCTCGAAGTCGCTGGAGGGGTAGCCGCGGACGGACATTACGTCGCCCAGGAGCTGATCGGCTTCGGCAACCGCGCTGCCGGGAGTGTCAACGAAGCGAGCCTGGACTCTGGCCCAGGATTCGATGAAGCGGGCGCGATCGGCCGCGGCCAGAGGACGGATGTGCAGGCGTTCGACTCGCTCGGAACGCTGGTCGAGAGCGGCTTCCGCGTGGCTGCGGCTGCCGCCATCTTTCAAGGCGCGAGAGTATTCAGGACCTCCGAATTGAGCGCGAAGGCGGGCGGTGCGACGTTTGCGAATGGAGACAAAAATGGCGATGCCAACGATCACCACTGCGACAGCGATAGCGACGATGATGGCGATTTGCGTGTTGCTGATATTCGAGAAATTCATAGCGTGCCTCCGGTAAATGCTGGATTTCTGGGCCTAAAATGCGTGATGCGGCGCGGGTGGGTAGCGCCGCGATGGCGGCTTCAGGGTTTTTCGACGACTTTTTGGACCTGGCCGATTTTCTTTTGTACCTTGCCGGCGATTTCTTCGGCGAGGCCTTGGCCTTCGAGATCGGGATCGTTGGTTAACTTGCCCACTTTTTGTTTGATGGCGCCCTTCACTTCGTGAACCGCTCCAGCGACTTCATTTTTTGTGCCTGTGGACATTTGGTTGTCTCCTGGCGCGCGGGTGGAAGTTCCAGAGACCGGGCCGGCGGTTATTTCGATGAAGCGCGGTGGCGCAAACCGGTAGTCGGAAAACCCTGGAATCTGTTGAGCGATGCTACCTAGCCGGAGGAAAGCTGGCGGGGACTCGATCCTTCGGAGGAAGCATGATGGAAGAATTGAGGGAGGACATCTGTTCACATTGGGACACATTGGGTAATTGGCCGAGAGCTGGGTCGGGCGAGGGTTTGGCGCGAGGGGCGGAGAGAAGGCGGCGAGCGGGAGCCGGAGGGCACATTGACTTGGGTTTGGGCGCTGTGATACGCATACGGCTGCATTTTTCCTGGGGATTCGCGCGGAATCGGATGGCGGCCACAACCCAACGCATAGAGGTGACGCTCGAGACCCTGCTGGAGAGCGTCGACCTTGCCGAAAACATCGTGATGCGCATCTCCGAAGCCGCTGGGTTCAGCGAAGAGGAGATGCACCGGATTGGCATGGCTATCCGGGAAGCGGTGATCAATGCCTACAATTATGGGAACCAGCAAGATCGGTCGAAGAAGATCGGGATGACCGTGGAGCTGGATCCGGAGCGGATGATCGTGCACGTGCTGGACCAGGGGCATGGATTCGAGCTGACCGAAATACCCGATCCGCTGGCGGAAGAGAATCTGCTGAGGACGTCGGGACGAGGAATTTTTCTGATGCGGGCTTTCATGGATGAGTTTGGAGTGAAGCACCGGCCCGAAGGCGGCGCCGACCTGATGCTGGTGAAAAAGCTGCCGGCACCGGTTTCCGGCAACGGACACCGGCAATCGGAGTAGAATCGGGCGAAAGGATTGCGTATGGCTCTGCAAGGCACGTGCCGCGACATGGGAGAAGTTGCAATCATCGATTTCAGCGGGAAGATCACGCTGGGCGAAGGCAGCTCGACGCTGCGCAAGACGGTGCGGGAGCTGCTGGACCAGGGCAAGCGAAAGATTCTGCTGAACCTCTCGGATGTGGATTACATAGACAGCTCGGGAATTGGCGAGATGGTGAGCGCGTACACCACGGTGCGGAACGCGCAGGGCGAGCTGAAGCTGGTGTATCTGACCAAGAGAGTGCATGACCTGATCCAGATCACGCGGCTATTTACGGTGTTTGACGTGCAGCCGGATGAGGCTGCGGCGCTGCAAAGTTTTCGGTAGATACATCTCGACAAGCCTCTCGATCATGACTTTCCGCACGGCGCAGAACTGACCTTAAGATTTCTCCGCGAGCAGTTCCTGGTTGGAAATTCAGCGGTTTGCGGCGTGGCGCGCTGGTGTGAGCGGAAAAGCTAATCGGAGAGCGCTGGAGTGACAGGCGCGGGTGGTGGGGGCTTGGCTTTCGAGGCGGCCTGCGCCGCGGGGAGGCAAGATCGCGGACCTGGATACCCCTCCGAGGCGGACTGCCTGTGCGTCGAGCCATTTGACGAAACGGTAGAGGCGTTGACAGTGCGACGCGCCGCACCTAAAATCGCCGCGCAACGGGGCGTGGCGCGTGCCTCCCTGTTTGCGCGCCGTTCGTTTCGCACGGGAGACCGACATAGGTCCAGCCGCCAAGCCGAAAATCGCCATCGTGGACGACGACGCGGCGCTGCGCTCGAAACTGGCGGGCGCTCTTCGCTCGGACTTTGAGGTCATCGAGGGCGAGGATTACAAGTCGGCCTACCGCTTTCTGCAGGAAAAAGAACTCGATGTCCTTCTGCTGGGCCTTCCGATGGAATCCGGCGGGGTGAAGGAATGCACGGAGCTGCTGGCGCGGCTGGTGGCCGGGAACATAGACACTCTGGTGATCACGCTCAGCTCTGACGAAACCAAGGCCACGGCGCTCAAAGTGATCGAGGCCGGCTCTTACGATTATTTCATCAAGCCGATCGATCACGATGTGCTGAGGCATCTGCTGGAGCGCGCTGTTGAAAAACTCCACATTCAACGCGAAAACCGGCTGCTACGCGAGGAGATCAGCCGCAAGAAGGCGCTGGGTGATCTGATCGGCTCGACGGAAACCATGAAGCATGTGGTGGATTCGATCAAGCGCATGGCTCGCTCGACCACCAGCGTGATCATTCGCGGCGAAAGCGGAGTGGGCAAGGAACTGGTGGCGCGCGCCCTGCATGACGAAAGCCCCCGGCGCGCTCAGCCGTTCATTGGCGTGAACTGCGCGGCTCTGCCCGAAGGATTGATGGAAGCAGAACTCTTCGGATACGAGAAGGGCGCGTTCACCGGCGCGGTGGCCACCAAGGAAGGGCGCATCGAACTGGCGCACCAGGGTACGTTGTTTCTGGATGAAATCGCCACGCTCACGCCCGCGCTGCAGAGCAAGCTGCTGCGAGTGCTGGAAGAGCGCGCGTTGACGCGGCTGGGCGGAAAAAAATCGATTCGCGTGGACTTCCGGCTGGTGAGCGCGACGAACGAAAACCTCGAGGAAATGGTGCGCGAAGGCCGTTTTCGCGACGATCTCTATTACCGCATTCACGTGGTGCCGATCTTCGTGCCGGCGCTTCGTGAGCGCGTGGAGGACATTCCGCTGCTGGTGGAATATTTCACGAGCGTCTACTGCGCGGCCAACAGCCTGGGGCTGAAGCGTGTCTCCGGCGAGGCCATGCAGGCGCTGAAGCGCTATGCGTGGCCGGGGAACGTTCGCGAACTGCAGAACGCCATTCAGCGGATGGTGATCATGACGGACGGCGACACCGTGCAACTCGGAGATCTTCCGCCCGAAGTGGTGCAAGCGGTTGGGCGGGAGGGGCGGTCGTCATTCCGGCTGCCTTCGGGCGGCATCAATCTGGACAAAGAATTGGAGAACTTCGAGAAGCGCTGGGTGGAGGAGGCTCTGGGCCGGGCCGAGCAGGTGAAGAC
>JBAVQT010000063.1:0-13140 GCA_049694295.1 Candidatus Acidiferrales bacterium | reverse complement strand
TCGTTGTCCTCGCTTTCGCGTGCTACCAGTTTCTCGGCACCGATCTCCTTCCCGAAATGGACGAGGGCGGTTTCATCCTCGATTACTTCACCCCTCCCGGCAGCTCCCTTGCCGAGTCCGACCGCATTCTCCAGCACATCGAACAAATTATTCGCGCCACACCCGAAGTCGAAAACACCTCGCGGCGCACCGGACTGCAGCTCGGCCTCGCTGCCGTCACCGAAGCCAATCGCGGCGATTTCACCGTCAAGCTCAAAGCCAAGCGCGATCGCAGCATTGATGAAGTCATGGACTCCATTCGCGTGCAAATCAATCGAGCGGAGCCCGCCGCCGACGTCGAATTCGTTCAGCAACTTCAAGACATGATTGGCGACCTCAGCAACGAGCCCGAACCCGTCGTCATCAAGCTCTATTCGCAAGACCCCCAGGCTCTCGCTGCCGCTGCTCTCCGCGTCGCCGCGGCCATTTCCAAGCTTCCCGGCGTCGTGGACATTCTCAACGGCATCGAAAACACCATCAGCGGCCCTAGCATCACCTTTCAAGTCGATCCCTCCATCGCCGCGCGCGCGGGGTTCACGCCCGAGGAAGTCGCCACCGACGCCACAGCCATTCTTCAGGGCGAGACGGCCGCCACTCCCGTGGTCCTCAACGATCGCTCCTACCCGATTCGTGTCCGCTTTTCTCCCCAAGACCGTTCTTCGCTCGCGCGAATGTCTAACACTCTCTTGGCCAGCTCCACGGGACGCACCGCGACTCTGGGTTCGCTCTCCACCGTCACCCATGTCGAAGGCGAAACCGAAATTCGCCGCGAGAATCTTCAACGCCTGCTCGAAGTCACCGCGCGACTCGAGGGCGTGGATCTCGGCACCGGCATCGCTGAAGTTCAGAAAACGGTGAAAAGCCTGAGCCTTCCATCTTCAATTCGCGTCGAATATGGCGGCACCTATCAGGAGCAGCAGAAATCCTTTCACGATCTCCTCCTCGTACTCTTCCTCGCGCTGGCGCTTCTGTTTGCCGTGCTGCTCTTCGAATTTCGAACCTTCTCCGCGCCCGCCGCCATTCTCGCCTCCGCTCTACTTTCCACGTTCGGCGGCCTCCTCGCTCTCCTCATCACCCGCACCACCTTCAACGTCGCATCCTTCATGGGGATGATCATGGTCGTCGGCATCGTCGCAAAAAATGGCATTCTGCTTCTCGACGCCGATAGCCATTTCCGCGCGCTCGGCTTTTCGCCGGCGAATGCCATGATTCAGGCTGGCCGCCGCCGTTTGCGCCCCATTTCCATGACCGCTCTCGCCACGATCGCCGGCATGCTTCCGCTTGCCCTGGCCATAGGAGCGGGCTCGCAAATGTTGCAGCCTTTAGCTATCGCTGTCATAGGCGGTTTGCTCAGTTCTCTGGTGTTGTCGCTCGTCTTTACTCCGGCCATCAATTTCTATTTGCAGGATTTTTCACTGCGTTGGAATCGCGCGCCGCAAAATCACCTGGTTGATTCCGGTGGGGAAGCATAACTTCATCCGCTGGACGGTGTTTCGAGCGACCAGCGCGCAGGAGAAAGTCATAAAGGGAGGTGTGTCGTGCAAAGTCTGGAAACGAAAAATGCAGTGATCTGTAAACTAGTCGCGACTTTCGTGGCAATCCTGGTCCTATCGCTCGTCGCGCCGGGCGCCGCTTTCGCCGCGCCGCAATCCACCGGCAGCTCCGGCTATCACCTTGTCAAAAAAGTAAAACTCGGCGGCTCCGGCGGCTGGGACTACCTCACCGTAGATCCTGCCACCCACCGGGTCTTCATCTCTCGAGCGTCTCACGTAATCGTGGTTGATCCCGATCAAGGAAAAATCATCGGCGACGTCCCGGATACCCAGGGCGTTCACGGCATCGCCCTTGCTGCCTCACTCAATCGCGGCTTCACCAGCAACGGCCGCGCCGCCACCTCCACCATGTTCGATCTCACCACTCTTGCCACTCTCGGCTCCGCCAAGACCGACCAGGATCCCGACGCGATCGTCTTCGATCCTTTTACCAAGCGCGTCTTCACCATGAACGGCGACTCCTCCACTTCCACCGCGATCGATGCGGCCACGGGAAAAGTTGTCGGCTCCGTCGCTCTCGGCGGCGGCCCTGAGTTTGCCGCCTCGGACGCCAAGGGCAGCGTCTTCGTGAATCTCGAGGATAAGAGCGAACTCGTGAAATTCAACCCGCAAACTCTCAAGGTCGAAAATACCTGGCCGCTCGCGCCCTGCGAATCTCCTTCGGGCCTGGCCATCGATGCCGCGCACGAAATCCTCATCGTTGGCTGCCACAACAAACTCATGACTTTCGTTGATGGCAATTCCGGCAAAGTCCTCGGCACCGTACCCATCGGCCAGGGCGTTGACGCCAATCGCTTCGATCCCGCGACCGGCTTCGCTTTCGCCTCCTGCGGCGATGGCACGCTTACGATCGCTCACGAAGACGCGCCCGGAAAATTTTCGCTCGTTGAAACTATCGCCACCCAGCGCGGCGCCCGCACCATGGCTATCGATCTCTCGACCCATAATCTCTATCTGGTTACCGCCGCGTTCGGCCCGACTCCGTCTCCAACTCCTGACAATCCCAGGGCGCGTCCGCCAATCCTCCCGGATACGTTCACCCTTTTGGTCTACGCCAAATAAGGTTCGCTGACTCCTGACGTATGTGGGGTTTCTCGAATGGACTCGTCCAACCGCCAGATGACCCGCTATGTGGGCCGCCTATGGCAATGTTTCGGGCGCGCTTCGATGCAAGTCCGGGTGGGATGAAATGAAAAAAAAGCGAAGCAACGGGTCGACAACTTCACGAAACATCACGCAGAAAGATTGGTGCCCAAGAGAGGACTCGAACCTCCACGACCTTGCGGCCACTAGCTCCTGAAGCTAGCGCGTCTGCCAATTCCGCCACTTGGGCTTATTGCGCGGCAAAACGAGGCGTCTTCATATTGCCGTGCAGCCGAAAGTTTGTCAACGAGGCACAGGCCACCCAGAGGCGCTTGACCCTTTGCGGCCGTCGCGCCTACATTCAAGATTGCCGACGCCGCGAAACTTCTGACGGCGGTGTTTTGTTTTTCAAGATCGCTCGTCTCAGTAATCCGGAGGTTACTTTCCATCATGGCATCAGCCAGCGCAGTTCTCGAACGCCGCCGCGCCAGCCGCTTGCGGATGCGCATTCCGGTGAAAGTCTTCGGCAGCGCCGAAGATGGTCAATTGTTGGACACTCTCGCCGAAGCGGTGGCTATCAGCCGCTACGGAGCCTTGATTCGTGTGCCTCACAGCCTGCCGCTAGGCATGCGCGTGGAAATTCTTCACGGCATTTCGCAGGAGACGCGTGAGTTTCGCGTGGTGCGGGTCAGTGAACCCCAGTCCGACGGGTTTTTCGAATTGGGAGTCGAGATTCTCTACCCCGGCCGCAATTTCTGGGGTGTCCCTTTCCCCGGCGAGCGCCACTCCGCTTGACCCCCTCGTTCCGCTCGGTGCTATAATCCCACTCATTCAGGCCCGCTCGGGCCATTACCATTCGGTTACTTCTCAGAACTGCCCGGGGGACGAGGAGAAGGCCATGGATCCGCACAGCACGTTGATTGCCCTAGGAATTACCTGGGCCGTCGTTACCGCCGTCTTGATTTTGATGGTGATCTACCGCGTCACACTGTCATCCCACGAAGACGATCAAATCTTTCTCGATAGCGCGGGCGATTCGATGGCCAGCGAGCAGCGAGCGCTGGTGGCACGCATCGACCGTCTGGGACGCCCGATTACTCTGCTGATCGTGGCCTCGATCGTGCTCTTCGTGGTGACCGCTGGCATCTGGCTCTGGCAGGGCTTCCAGAGCTTCTAGTCCGCAGTCAGCCAGTACTGGCAGCGGCGCGGCGAGACTCCCCCTCCTTCCGGCCGATATCCTCGTTCCCTACTGTTTCGGTGGAACCGCAGCCGGAGGATTCTGCGCCGGCGGGGGCGCTGCTGTCTGCGCGGGCTGTGACGATGCCTCGTTGTCGCATATTTGCGAAGTATGATTGTGCACGATCAGCCAGTCGGCACCCTGCTTCACGAACACTAGAGTAGTCTGCCCGCGCGCGAAATACGGCTTGCCGTTGTAGCTGGCCTCGAGTTGCCACTGGTAGGCCGCCCAAGCCACGTCGCCGTTGTGAAAGATATTCGTGTTTCGCCGGATGACTTGAACTCCGCCGGGAAACGCGGCGCGCTCCTGCTGGTACGCCACGAGATAAGCCGGCCATCCAACGATCGGCGGAGCAAAGCCGCCGCTCACCCATGTCGCGTTTTCGGCATAGTATTTGTGCATCGCCTCTACATTGCCCACCTGGAAAGCGCCGAGCATCTCGCCGATATCGTGATCGATCTGGTCGGAGATTGCCATCGGGACTTCAGGCATTGGAGTGGTGTTGAGCGGAGGATTTTTTTGCTTCTTCTGCGCCCACGCGGCGGAGCAAGCCATCAAGGCCGCGATTCCCAGCGCGATTCCTCGCAGAGTCAAATTCCGGCTGGCGCGCTCCGGCGCCACCCATCTGATAATTTCGCGCATCTCATGCATTCGCGCCTCCTTCGTGAAATCGCACGCAGCATAGCACGGCGCCGCAAACGTGGCGGCCGCGTTTCCGCGAAGCGCGTGCGCGTAAAAACAATGGGTGCCTTGAAACTGGATTGAGAACAGATTGCCGTCTGATCATCCGGCAACGTCGCGCACGACTCGAAAACCGTAATCCGCGTACCGAAACTCCGGTGGGATACTCGAACGCGCGGCCAAGCGCGAGACCTTTGTGTAGTGCCGCCAGGAACCTCCGCGCGACGACCGTCGCTCTCCTACGGATGGACCCGGCGGATTGCGTTCTGGCGACTGTGCGTAATACTCCGCACCAAACCAGTCGGCGCACCATTCATGCACGTTGGCGCCAATGTCGAAAAGGCCGTAGGCGTTTTGCTCCGCGCGACCCACGCGTTCCGGACCCGTCTTCCAGCGTTGTGCGTAATTCGTGAGTGACTCCGGTGGCTCATCACCCCAGGGAAATTGCTTTTGTTCCGCGCCACCGCGCGCCGCGCGCTCCCACTCCGCTTCGGTCGGCAGGCGATAGCGCGGGCCGCTTGTCAGGCTCAGCCACTCGCAGTATGCGGTAGCGTCAAACCACGAGATCGCCACCACCGGCTGGTCAGGATCCGAAAAGCTCGGATCGCGCCACTGCGGCGGCGTTTGGCGTTTCGTTGCAGCTAGAAACGCGTTGTAGTCCGCGTTCGTCACTTGGCAGGCGCCGATCTCGAACGCTTCAATCCACACGCGATGGACAGGCCGCTCATTCTCCTGACCCGTTTCGCTGCCCATCAGGAAGAAACCTCCGGGAATTCGGACCATGACCGAGTCGGCCCGGCTCGCGGCGGAATTGGGTTGCAATGCCTTGGTCATCGTTTTTGCTGGCAACTGTTCTGGCGCGTTCCCTTGTGCATTATCGACGCGGCGAATTTCGCGTGTTCGTGCGCGTGGGTCTGGCTTCTAATCGTGCGTGTCGCTGTGCAGCGTCTGGCTGATTAGGTTAATGAAGAGCCGGTACGCGCCAGGAACACCCGCCGGCAGTTCGCGGAAAAACGAAAGGCCGGTGTAGATGTAGACGCCCTTGCCGTCGCGTGCGTACACCAGGCTGCCATTCGTTTCTGGCTCGCCGGGATCTTTAAGCCCCAACACCGCCTGGTACGGCTCGCCGAACGTTCCCCAGAAATAAATGCCGCGCTCCTGTTCCCAGCCTTGGAAATCCGCCTGCGTGATTTTATTCGGCGTATTAAGCAGCGGATTGTCCGGAGCAAGGAAACGCACCGGCGAGTTCGGATCGGTCACTCGAGCGGCATGCTCCGGCATAACGGCCTTGAATGGCGCGGGCAGCAGCTTATTCCATGCGAAGTCGCGCTGATATTGCACTAATAGAGTGCCGCCGCTCTCGACGTAATCGAGCAGCCGCCGATTTGATCGCACTACGTCAGGTCGCAGCTCATAGGCTCGAATGCCGATCACAATCGCGTCGTAACGGCTGAGATCGCCGAAGGCCAGCGTCACTTCGTCGAGCAGGTCCACGCGGATTCCGAGCTGTCGCAGAATGTCCGGAAGTGCGTCGTTTTCTGCGGCCACGTAACCGATGTGGAGTCCGGCGGGCACGGTCAGGTCGAGAATGTGAACCTGCGCATCCGCCGATTCGCTCACTGTGCGAGTGGGTAGCGTCGGAATCGTTTCGAGCGACGTACGGAAGACCGCGCCGTCCAATTTCGCGTAAGGGTGCAGCGGGTAGGCGCCAGCCGCAATGCCCGCCGGCGGCGTGATTTCGAAGCGTACCAATTCGTCGCCTGGCCCGGAAAAGGCGAGCGGAGCGATCGGGACCACAGTCCAGCCTTTCGGCGCATCCACCGCAGCCGCGACCTTCGCCGGGACCGTGCCGTGATAACGCACGCGCGCCAACAACTGAACGGGAGCAGCCGCGCGCTTCGCGGGCACTATCACTTGTTTCGGCTCGACGCTCAGCGTAACCGCCGGAACCATCGTCAGCGGATAGGTTTCGATTCCTGTGGTGGACGCTTCCATGGCCTGCACCGGCTTTTGAATCGTCAATTCATATCCGAAAACGTCCAGGCGCAAGGTCGCCGTCAAGAGCGGCGGCGGAAATGGAAGAATAGCATCCTGCGGATTGCTCGGTGTTTTTGCGCCGGCTGGGATTTTGACGTCAAACTGCCACGTGCCCTCGCTGCCTTTTTTTGCCTTCGACGAATTGCCCCAGCCGCTCGGCAGAGTCACAGAGCCATCATCCTCGAGCGACCACTTCACCGGCACGGCGGGTTTCCCCGCCACAGTCATTTCGACCGTGACGCCTTCCCCTGCTACCAGCTCATGTCTGCTGGCCTGCACCGTCAGCGGCAGCGCGATATCGTCGGTGAGCGCGGCGTCAATTCGCTCGCGGACGCGGTCCAACTCCCAGAGTGCGGCGGCATTATTTCCGTCGCCCTGCCCGGCGATCTGCGCGCGCACGCGCACGATCGCATCTCCCGCCGCGGCCAGCGATTGCGCTGCCGCCGTTCGATCCAGCGCCAGCAGTGATTTCTCGGCCGCGGCCAATTGTTGGTCGGCGGTCGCAAGTGCCGGATCGAGCACCGATTGGAACGCAGGAAACCGCGTCGCGAGCGTTGTGATCGGTTCGGCGAGTACCTTGCCGTCAAATCCACCTGCCCCGTCGCCTTTGATATTTTCTCTCTCGAGATACACGGGACGCCGGAAAAACGGGCTATTGAAATAGGCTGGTGTGCCTTGCGAGCGGTGCTGCGCATGGCCTTCCATGCCCATCTCGACATAGCTCACGCCCCAGATCGGGGAAACGTCGTTCGTCGCCAACTCGACCGAACCCGCACTCGGCTCGTCGTTCGGACGCAAATCGAATTCCACCTTCCACGGCGCGAGCCCCTCGGCAATCTGGTCGGGAAACGCCTTCGGATCGGCGGCCTCCGCCACCGCTTGCGGCGTGAGAATGCCGCTGGCCTGATGCTGCCCGTGGCCCCAGTGCGTGCCGCCCCAGCCATTGATCACGATCTGCGGCCGGAACGTGCGAATCACTCGCACCATGTCTTCCAGCGGAAGCTGGCCCCAGATACTCAGCGTCTGATCGGCGCTCTTTGAGAATCCAAAATCAGGCGCACGCGTGAAATATTGCCGCACGCCGTAGTGCCTGCCCGCCGCCAGCAACTCCTCGGTGCGAATAACTCCGAGTGCTTCTCCTTGTTCCGGTCCAATGGCGTTCTGTCCGCCTTGCCCGCGCGTGATCTGCAGCATGGCTACGTCCGCAAACTTGCCGCGAGCCAAATATGCCAGCAGGCTGGCCCATTCGTCGTCGGGATGCGCCGTCACATAAAGGATACGCGTGCTGATCCGGGCTTTCTCGATGGCTTCAGACGTCTGCGGCAGCGACTGAGCGCCTGCGGTGCCCTGGCCCGGCACTATCCCCGGCACCACCAGCAACGAACATAGAATTGCGAGAGCAGCGACCACCAATTTCATCCCATGTCCCACCCACCGCCGGCCCGAAATCATGCATGCGCCTCCTCGAACGGCCACTGCTTGAGAGTTCCCGCGCGTACCAGGTAAACCGCCGCGCCCGCAGCCATTGCCGCGAGTGAAGCCAGGATTGGTATGCGCCCGGTAGAAATAAAAATCGCCACCCATCCGGCGATTGCCAGCACCACGGGCACAGGATAGAGCCACATCCGGAAGGGCCAGCGCTTCGCCTTCCATCGCCGGTGCAGGATCATCAAGCCCACCGCCTGACCCACAAATTGGATGAGGCAGCGCATCGCCAGGATGGCGCGAATCACCGAAAAAAGCCCAAAGAACAGGCTGATCAACATGGCCACTGCGCCCAGCGCCAACAGCGAAATATACGGGAAGCGCTTCACGGGATGCAGGCGCGCAAACACCGAAAAGAAATTCCCATCCAGCGCCGCGGCGTATGGCACCCGCGAGTAGCCGAGCGTAGCCGCGAAGATCGATCCGAAAGCCAGCACCAGAATCAGTCCCGTCCCCAGCGCGGCCCAGTTCGAACCAAATGCCCGCTCGATGAACAAACTGACTACGAACGGAGACCGTTCCGCCTCCTGCCATGGCACCACGCTAAGGATGCTGGTCTGCATCAGGAAATAGAGCAGGGCGATGCCCGCGATCGAAAGAAAGATCGCGCGCGGAATATTGCGCTCTGGCTCCTTCATCTCGCCGCCCAGATTGCATACATTGTAGTAGCCCAGATAACTGTAAACCGATTGCACCGACGCGTGTCCCAATCCCGCGAAAAAAATCCACGAGAAGCTCCATGCCCCCGCAGGAAAGGTTAGCACCTTGCTCGCGTCGAAATGCCTCGCGCCGCCATAAATCAGCCAGACGATCGTGCCCACCACGATCACTGACAACACTGTGGAAATCTTGCCAATCGCCGTGATGCGCCGGTAGAGCAGCATCACAGCCAGCCCGATCAGCGCCACGGCCACGATCCGGTCGTAATTCGCGACGAAGCTCGCCGCGTTTCCCACGTGGGCGTTCGCGCCAAACCAGTCCTTCATTCCCGGAATTCGAACCGCCAGATATTTTGAGTAGTCCGCAAAACCCAGCGCGCCGGATGCGATGCTCAGCGGCGCCTGGAACAGCGTCTGCCAGATATAAAGGAACGACATCATACGGCCCAGGCGGTTAGCTCCGTACGCTTCGCGCAGAAAAACGTAGCTGCCGCCCGCCTGCGGCATCGCAGCGCCCAATTCCGCCCACACGCAGCCATCCAGCGCAGCCAGTGCCGCGCCCACCACCCAGGCCAGAATGCACTGCGGCCCACCCATCGCATGAATGATGAACGGAATCACGATGAACGGCCCGATGCCCACCATGAACGTCATGTTGAGCGAAGTGGCCGCCGCCAGGCCCAGGCCGCGTTCGAGTTTTTCCGGCTCGCTCATTGCTCTCGTTCAGCGCCCCCATCGATCCGCCGTCTCGCGAGGTCTCCAAGGCAGCCCAGAATAGCAAGAAACGCGCATGTCCGCGCTCGCACGCCATTTTCGGCGATGACTTTCCGGGTCGAGTTCAGTAGTAGCTGTCGCGGAGGCCCGGACGCGCGAAGCGCGTCCCTTGTGCGCTACCATACGCGGCTGCCGATATGAACCCGCCCGCCGTCACGCCTCTGCTGGCCGTCGGTCTCGCCCTCACGACGCTCACCATCGCCGCGCTCGTCGCGGGATTTTTCCGCGTGCGCCGACGCGCACCATTTCCCGCCTATGGCTGGCTGGGTTTGGCTGCGCTGGCGGGCGCCGAATTCCTGATGCTGCGCGGCGTCGAACCCGTCACCACCTATTTCACGCCTTTCGCCTGGAGCTGCTACATTCTCATCGCCGACGCTGCCGTCCTGGCGTTGACGCGCCGCTCGCGTCTGCACGATGCGCCGATAGTGGTCGCTCGCCTGGCTCTGCTTTCGATTCCGCTCTGGCTCATGTTCGAAGCCTACAATTTCCGCCTGCGCAATTGGACCTACGTTGGTGTGCCGCGCGAATGGCCGGCAGCGCTCCTCGGTTACGCATGGTCATTCGCTACCATCACGCCGGCGATTTTCGAAACCGCCGATCTCGTCCAGGCGATTTTGCCGCCGCTGCCCGGAAAGCCGTGGAAAATACCGCCGCGCGCCGAATCCGCGATCGTCGCACTCGGGGCGGCTTGCGTGATCGGCCCACTGCTGCTGCCGCAGCATATAGCCGCGCGCCTTTTCCCCCTGATCTGGGTTGGTTTCCTGTTTTTCCTCGATCCGATCAATCGCCGCCTCGGCCTCCCATCATTTCTCGGCGACCTCTCGGAAGGCTTTCGCCGTCGCGCCTATGGTTTTTTCATCTCCGGATGGATTTGCGGCTGGCTCTGGGAATTCTGGAACTACTGGGCGGCGGCCAAATGGCATTACACTTTCCCGATTCTGCAATCAGCGAAGATATTCGAGATGCCCGCGCCCGGCTATCTTGGATTTCCGCCCTTCGCTATGGAGTGTTTCGCGATGTATGTTACAGCGTCGTGGCTGGCGGGCTGGCTCAAACGAGTGAAATGAAAAATATACGCGGCACGATTTTGACCGCATCGCTGCTGGCCGCGCTCACGCTGGCTGTCTCCGCACCGCTGCGCGCCGGCGGTCTCGAGGTGCCTTCCGAAGTTCGCCGCGCCCTCGACTCCATTTATGCCGGCGATCCCGGCGCCGCCATTCCCGCCGCTCGCACGCTACAACAGGCGCAACCTGATAAGCCTCTCGGTTTCGCGCTGGAGGGGGAGGCGCTCTGGTGGAAACGCTATTGCGCGGACTACGAAATAAAATACGGGATCGCCGACTCCTGGAAGCGCGGCAAGAAACCGGAAGACGAAGCCTATCTCGCCTTGGCCAGCAAAGTGACGCGCCTGGCCGAAGCGCAGATCGCGAAGTCCGATACGGCCGAGATGCATTTCTACGCGGGGCTAGGTTGGATGCTAAAGGCACGCGTGTACGCCTTGCGCGGCGAAAATCGCAATGTCGCGCGTGCCGGCGTCAGCGCCCATGCCCAGATGCTGCGCGCCCTCGATCTCGATCCGCAAATGGCCGACGCCGCGGCCGCGCTGGGCATTTACAACTATTACGTGGACACTCTTTCGCCGCTTGTGAAACTGCTTCGGTTCTTTATGGGCATTCCTGCGGGCGACAAAGTCAAAGGTGTCCAGCAAATGGAAACAGCAATGAATCATGGCGCTCTTCTCGATATTGACGTTCGCTTCGTGCTGGCCCGCGCGCTGCGCCAGTACGACCAAAAATACCAGGAAGCTTTCACCATCGCTCAACCGCTCGTAGCGCGCTACCCGCACAGCCCAATGTTCTTGCTGTTGCTCGGCAACATCAACGTCGAGATGGGTCACGCCGACCAGGCCGCCGAATATTTCCACGCGATTCTCGATCTCCCGCCACCACCTGCGTCGTCTCCGTGCTCGCCGTGTCCGGATTGCCCCTCGTGCGACGCCGATCCCTGTCTCACGCGCGCCCGCGAGCTCGCCAAGGCGTTTCTCACTGCTAACCGCTGACCTACTCTCTCAAGCCGTTGCCACGCGCGGTTTCGTTCGTGTGCGTATCCGACTCATCAAAATCGCCGATAGGCTTCCTAGAGCAAAGGCTGCGCCCCATACCGCGTGCGGCCCGCGCTGCTCCAGTAAATTCGCGCCCAGCCATGGCCCCAGCGCAAAGGCGATGCTGAATGACATTGTGTATAACCCCATGTATTCACCTCGCCGTCCCGCTGGCGCAATTTCCGCCGCGTATGCCGCGCTGGCCGGCATTAGAATCATCTCGCCGAACGTCCAAACGACCACCGCCGCAAACACGCCCGACGGACTTCTCACCAGCGCGTACGAACCGAACCCGATCCCGTAAAGCATTGCGCCCAGCGCCAGCGAGCGCGCGTGCGGCCACCGTTCCATCGCCGTGTTCAGCGGCACCTCGATGGCCACGATAATCAGCGTATTGAGCGTGAAAATCGTGCCGTAGAGCGATTCCGGCATGCCCAGATGCCGCACCAGAAAAAGTGGGAGCGTGGAAGTAAATTGAAAAAACACCAATTGCACGGGAATCAGCGCCGCCAGAAAATAGAGCATTCGCCGATTTCGAAACGCGCGCAGGTCTGTCGCAGGATGCGCCGTCGCCAGCAGCCCGGGGGTTTCGGCCTGAATTTCGCGGCCCAGATCTTTCGCGTCGTCCCATGGCGGATCATCCCATTGGCCGCCGGTCGCGTGCGTTTCAGATGCTCGCGGCTGCAAATTTTTCGGCCATGCCAGCGCCAGCACCATTCCGCCCAACAACGAGGTAATTCCATCCGCAAAGAACAGCCAGCGAAACGAAAACACCGCCAGCATGCCGCCAATTGCCGGACCGATGCTCATCCCCAGGTTTACCGCCAACCGGCTCAGCGCGAACGCGGATTTCCGCTGCTCCGGCGCTACCAGATCCGACACCAGCGCCAGACTTGGCGGCCTCACCGACTCATTGAGGATCGCAAACAAAAAAGTAATGGCCAGAATCGACCCGAAGTGATGGGCCAGCGGATAGAACAGCAGCAGCACGCCCGAACAAAACAACGACATTTTCATTACCACTAACGGCCCCGCTCGATCGGTGAGCCAGCCCGCCGCCGGCATGGCCATCAGAGCCGCCGCTCCGTATACTGTCAGCGACAGCGCCGCTCTTCCCGGCGAAATATTCAGCGTGCGCGTGAGGTACAGCACCAGAAACGGTAACACCATCGTTCCCGCTCGATTGACGAACGTCGCGGAAACAAGAATCCAGATTTCTTTGGGAAGGCCTTTCAGACCGCGCCACGGATTCATCGGATTCCGGAGATGACCACGGGCGGAGAGCCCTATCCCCGCGCGGACTCTTCCTGCTCAAACGCGTGATAGGATGACCGCACCAGCGGCCCCGATTCCACGTGTCTCAGCCCCATCTGCTCGCCCATCCGCTTGAATTCAGCGAACTCATCAGGATGCAAAAAACGCTCAATCGGCAAATGTTCGGGCGTGGGCTGCAGATACTGTCCCAGCGTGAGAATGTGCGTGCCCTGCGCG
>JBAVQT010000062.1:0-1623 GCA_049694295.1 Candidatus Acidiferrales bacterium | reverse complement strand
TATCGAGCGCTGGAGGGCCCGGGGCCGACGTCCGCTACGCCCAGCGCGAATTCTGGCACAGCGATAGACAGCGACAAGGCCGGGAATTCGGCGATCGTGAACCCCGCGAATTTTCCGCGCGACCGCGCTATGGACGTCTGCGGGCAGTGCCATGGCGGCCTGGGCGAGCCGGTTACGCCTGCGTTCACCTACACGCCCGGCGAGCCACTGGCGGAACACATCAAGCTGCAAGTGCCCGATCCGAGCGTGAAAATTGACGTCCACGGCAACCAGGTAGAGTTGCTGGAGAGAAGCAAGTGCTATCAATCGTCGGCTACGATGACCTGCGCCACGTGCCACGATGTGCACGCCCGAGAGCGGCCTGCCGCGTCGTATTCGACGACTTGCCTGACGTGCCACAAGGCCGAGAACTGCGGAATGTATCCGAAGCTCGGCAGCGCCATTGCCGCGAACTGCATTGACTGCCATATGCCGGTGCAGCAATCGAACCTGATCGTCTCGGATTCGGATGCGCACGTCGTAAGGGCGCGCGTGCGCAATCACTGGATCAAGGTCTATCCGCAAACCGTCACTCCGTGAGCTTGGGGCCTGCGCGCTTAACGAAATAAAGTCTACTGCGGCGACTGAGGAGGAGATTGGCCAGGATCGCCCGCCTGGCCCTGCGCCTTGCGAACCGCTTCGTCCATCTGCCGTTGCAGGGCCATTTCGCGGGACGCTTCTTCCTTGCGGCCCGAGCGCGCGCAGGCGATGGCGAGTTGGTAGTGGCCGGCGGGATCGCCCGGCTGCATTTTCACGTAGGTTTCGAGCGGAGGGACCGCGTCGGAAAATTTTCCAGCAGAGTTCAGAGCCATGCCGAGGCTGCGGAAGGCATCGGCAAAGCTGGGATCTAGCGCGGTCGCGCGCGTGAGATGGGCTATTGCTTGATCGGACTCCTGGGCCTGCGCCGCGAGTTCTCCGAGAATATACTCCGCGCCGGCGTTGTTCGGATCGATCTTCAGCTCGGCTTCGAATTCTTTCTTTGCATCCTCGGCGGTGGTAGGCGTTGCGGGTTCGGAGAGAATGATTCTCCCCAGGCGAAAATGGATTCCGGGCGTGTCCGGGTCCTGGGCGAGAATCTTTCGGTATTGCGTGGCCGCATCGTCCCATTTTCCCTGCGTCTCGTAAGCCTCCGCGTTGAGCTGGATCGCCTGCGCGGATTTCGGCGCGTTGTTGGCGAGGTCCTCCGCAGCGCGAGTGGCTAGGTCGGAATAGGCGTGCGTGGTGACGTACAGAACTTCCGGATCGTGCGGGAAATCGCGGTTGAGCGCCAGCAGGGCGTTGACAGCCGCCTCCGACTGGTTGAGCGCGAGGGAGCATTTCACGGCGGCGAGTCCGGTCTTCTTTCGGAGGCCTTTGTCGGGCACGCGCGAGGCAGCCCGAAGGAGTGACAGCGCCTCCCTGCAATGACCCTTCTCCGCGAGATCAATGCTACGCTGAGCAGTGATCGCCGCATCGGCGCTCGCAGGCTTCTGAGCGGGCGGACTCTGTGCCCCAGAGCGAGGCACCAGGATCGCGCTGGCGAATCCGACGAGAAACATGAGCTGGAGAAATGAGCGCATAAATAAAGAATGGGCAGGCTAGACG
>JBAVQT010000061.1:0-1745 GCA_049694295.1 Candidatus Acidiferrales bacterium | reverse complement strand
CTCAATACGCAATCCCGCGGCCTGCTCCTCGACCCCACCAACGGTCTCGCCGACCTCGAAAAGCAGGAGGTGCGCGCTCTTTCCATTCACGCCTTCACCAACCAGCCCATCCGCCTCATGCGTATTCTTCGCTACGCCGCTCGCATGGGATTTCGCATCGAGTCCCGCACCCAGGAATGGTTTGACCTCGCCATCGAGCGCGGCCTCCACGAAAAATTCGACGGAGCTGACGTCGGCCACGAAGTCCGAGGTCTCGCCAAAGACGACAGCCCCGTCGCCACGCTGAAAGCCTGGGAACAGCACGAATTCCTCATTCCGATCCATCCCACCCTCCAGCGCCGCAAACCCGACTACGATAGCCTCAACAAGCTATCCAAAGTTCGCATGAACCTTTTCGGCGCCGGACTGCGTCCGCGCCTCAATCTTCCCGTCACCTACTACACGCTCAATCGGCTCAAGCCTCGCGAAGCCGCCGCGGCCATGCGCCACATGGAATTTCGCGCCGCGGAAATCGAGGCCGTCGCCAGTCTGGTTCCGGAAACTCAGAAAGTCGTAAAGGTCCTCAAGGGCGCGAAAACCAACGCTGCGAAAGACGCCTATGCCTACCTGGCATCCCTTCCCGCCGAAGTAATCGCTTTCATCGAGACCGAGCTTCCCAACCCTCGCGCGCTCTCCAAGATTCGCAGCTACCTTCAGAAATGGCGCCCGCTTCGCATGTCGCTCCCCTCGGGCGAACTGGATTCCCTGGGCGTACCGCGCGGTCCCAAGTTCGACAAAATCATCGAGCAATTTTTTGAGCTGCAACTTCGCGGCAAAGGCCGCACTCCTGAAGATCGCACGAAGATTCTTCGCCAACTCGCCGGCATCAAAGACGATTTGAAGAAAAAACCCGAAAAGGAAAAAAAGAAAGGCAAGGAAACCGGAGTCGCTCCTGCTCACAACGCGCCCGCCGCAGCACATGGCGCTCCCGGCGACAAATCGCAGGATAAATCGCACGACAAAAAATCCGGACGCTATCAACCTCCACCGGCCGGCTCCAAGCCCGCCGCCGGGCCGCCGTCTCACGCCGCCGCCCACGCCGCCATCTCATCCAAGGCCCAAGCGAAGCAGCCCGCAAAGCCCGCCGCCAAGGCCACGTCGCCATCGAAGTCCAAGTCCGCGAAGAAGCGTCGACGCTGAAGCGTGGTCTGTCCCGCGAAGAAGGGAATTGCGAAGCGAAATCGCGCGCCAGCGTCTTCGATGAATTCAAGAAACACTAACCGCGCGTCACTCGCTCGCTAGCCTCCAGCCGCTAACCACCGGCCACTTGTCACTGGACACTAGCTACCCGCCGTCCGCTGTTCTAAAATGGCCTCTGCATGTCTCAGACCCCATCGAACTTCGTTCACCTGCATCTCCACACCGACTACTCACTCCTCGATGGCGCCTGCGAAATCGGCGAGCTTACCGCTGAGGCCGCCCGCCGGGGCATGCCCGCCGTTGCCGTCACCGACCACGGCAATCTTTTTGCCGCTGCTAATTTCTTTCACAAAGCTTCCACTCATGGCGTCAAGCCCATCATTGGCTGCGAAGTCTACGTGGCGCCTGATAATCACAAAAATCGCGGGACCGATGCCGAGCGCTCCAATCATCTAGTCTTGCTCGCTGAAAATGACGAGGGCTACCGCAATCTCATCCAGCTCGTTTCCACTGGCTTTCTTGACGGCTTCTACTACAAGCCTCGCGTGGATCACGATCTTCTCGCG
>JBAVQT010000060.1:0-2623 GCA_049694295.1 Candidatus Acidiferrales bacterium | reverse complement strand
GATCGAGCCATGCCTTTCGGTGCCGCAGCGAGACTGCTATTCTGTTGTCGCCATGGATCTGACGCAAGAACAGCTTGCGGTGCTCGAGCGCTTGCACGCGCACGGCTTCGAGCTCGTGGCCTTTCCGATGTATGCCAACTACGTGGGCGTCCGGAAGGGAAGTAGCGTTTCGCTGATCGAGCCGGTGCCAGGCAGCGGCTTTCGCCTCTACGGAAGCCCGGCGTATCTGGTGGCAGGGAACTTCGGCATGCGCTTCCGGCAAGATGGGCGCGATTGGTTCATATGGAAGAAAGAGCGCATCGAGGCCACGCCCGAGCGCCTTGCGGAGATGGAAGCGTTTTCTGCGGACTTATCCGCGGCGCTGCAGCAGCTAGCCTAATAAATTCGAATCACTAGGATTACGTCCACCATGACTCTTGAGAACACGTATGATACGACCAGCGAACTGTACGACCTGATCTGCATTGGCGCAGGACCCACGGGCCTCGCTTGCGCCATCGAAGCCCGGCGAGCCGGCCTTCGTCCCCTGGTGATAGACAAAGGCTGCCTCTGTAATTCGCTCTACCACTATCCGACCAACATGCTTTTCTTCACCACGCCCGAGCGCATGGAGATCGGCGACCTGCCCATGACCACGGTCGGCGCCAAACCCACCCGCGCCGAAGCTCTCAAATATTACCGCCGTGCCGTCCAGCATTACGCCATTGAAACGCGCTTATATGAACGCGTTGAGAAGATTACCGGCCATGACGAAGCCTTCGTCGTGCATGCGGTCAATGAGGCCGGTGCCGCGAAAGAGTATCGCGCGCGAAAAATCGTGATCGCGACAGGGTATTACGACTTGCCGAACCCGCTGGGAGTGCCCGGCGAGAATCTGCCCCATGTTTCCCATTACTTTACCGACGCGCACCCCTATTGGAATCAGGATGTCGTCGTGATCGGCGGGAAGAATTCCGCAGCCGAGGCCGCCCTCGACCTGTTTCGCGCCGGCGCCCGCGTCACCCTGATCTATCGCGGTCACGAAATGTGCAAGAGCCTGAAATTCTGGGTGCGGCCCGATATCGAAAACCGCATTCGCGCCGGAGAAATCCGCGCCATCTTTGACGCCCGCTTGCTGCGCATCGAGCCGGATCGCGTCGTGGTCCAAGCCGGTGGACGCGAGCAAACTGTTCCTGCCGCGCAGGTCTTTGCCATGACCGGCTACCATCCGGACTTCGAATTCCTGGAGCGGCAGGGAATTCGCCTGGCCGCCGAGACGCGCAGGCCCCTCGTCGACCCTGTCCGCCTGGAGACCAACGTCCCGGGCATCTACGTGGCGGGCGTCGTGGTCGGCGGCCTGCAGACCAGCGACATCTTCATCGAAAATGGCCGCTTCCATGGCCGCCAGATCATGGCCGCCATCACCGGCAAGGGAGCCGTGAAGGAGCCCGCTCCCGTAGCGCCCCCCGGCGAATAATGGAGCGAACCGCGTCCCGGTCCCGAATTCCCCATCGAGTCCGCGGCATTTTTGATTAGCACGCGTGCATTATCATTTGCATTTCTCTCGCAGCAGAGTTAGCTTGATAGGCGAGTATGAAAAAAGAGCCGAGCTCGATGAGGAAGACAGGGACATGGGAGCGACGGGTGCCCATGCGGGTCCTCTGTGGCGAAGGAATGCTAATCGCCAACTCGCGAAACATTAGAAATCCGCGTAAACCGTTCAAAACAAAAGCGACGCTCGCTTCTAATCGCGGAAACACCACCCTCGCAAGAACGAGCGGCCATCAATCTGCCTGAGTCGAATCGAAGGAAAGACGAATGCAATTTGAAGGAGCGCGCGAACTTTGTTAGGGTAGAAGCCTATGCCATCTATCGTTAGGGAAGTCGGAGAGACGTTCGCCACCCTTTATAAGGGCTTCAGTGTCACCCTGAAGACCATGTTCGGGAAGACCACCACCGAGTCGTTTCCAGATGCCCCCCCCACCGTCCAGCCCAGGTACCGCGGCATCCACGTCCTTCAGCGCGACGAAAACGGCTTCGAGAAGTGCGTTGCCTGCTTCCTCTGCGCCGCGGCTTGCCCGGCGAACTGCATCTACATCGAAGCGGCTGAGAATACGGAAACTGCGAGGATTTCGGCCGGAGAACGCTACGCCAAAGCTTATAACATCGACTACTCCCGCTGTATCTTCTGTGGTTACTGCGTCGAAGCCTGCCCCACCGACGCCATCACCCACGGCCACAGCCTGGAACTAGCCCCCTACAACATCAACGCCCTACTCTTCCGCAAAGAGCAACTTCTTGAGCCCTACCCCCACCCTCAGAAGCCATAAACTAAACCCGCCGCCCCTGAGCGTAACATAATATTAATTCTCACCTGCGGGACTGTCAAGCTCGAAATGTAAATTGTCGCAAAAATGGGGATATTGGTTTCTGTAGAGAGGAAAAGTAGAAGTGTGCCCCCCTTGAGATCCTCCTACGACAGTGAAGATTTGGGGCAGGCGGCGGTTTGAGGCTGGCGTTTTCCGTTGAACCAGAGGTGCGATGGCCGACAGCGGACCGCTGCCGTTTGCTCGCGTCGCTTTGCCAGTCTCCGAAGCGGTGTTTCCATGCTACTGCAGCCGATTCAGCAAACACGTGTTCAACT
>JBAVQT010000059.1:0-5708 GCA_049694295.1 Candidatus Acidiferrales bacterium | reverse complement strand
GGTATACTCCGTGCGCGTCGCGAGGTCCTGTGGGATTTCGCGCTCGAGGGCCATCCCGCATTTTGGGCAAGCGCCGGCGCGCGATTCGCGCACCTCGGGATCCATCGGGCAGATGTATGCGGTGCTGTCCGCGCTGCGAGCGGGCGGCTGATCGTGAAGATCGAAGCGAACGTCCACGTGGCTTTCCGCGCGAGATTCAGCGCGTGCGTCACCGGCGATTTCAGCGACGCGACTGGCGCTCGTGATAGCGCCGAGCGGGAAGATTTTGGCGGGCTCGGCTTGCACTGAGGCTGATTGCAAATATTTTCCGGGCGCAGCCTGAAATTTTGCCTGGCAACCGAGGCTGCAAAAATAGTAGGTCTCGCCGTCGTGTTCGGCCGTGGCGCGCGCGCGCGCTGCATCGACTGCCATGCCGCAAACGGGATCTCGTTCCATGCGATCGTTTCTCCTCGGCCACCGCCCGCTGGCTACCGCGCGTGCGTGTAAATCAAGTTCATCAATTCGTCGTACATGGCCTCTGCTTGCGACGGGCTGCCTTTTCGAATCGCCTGCGAGGCGCAGTGACGCAGGTGATTGCGCATCAGTCCGCGTCCCACGGCGCGGAGAGCTGCCTGCACGGAAGAGATCTGCACCATCACGTCGGCGCAATACCGGTCGGCTTCGATCATGCGCGAAAGCCCGCGGACCTGCCCCTCGATCCTGCGCAGGCGGCGGAGGTTGGCGGCCTTGATCTCCTGGTCTATACCAGCGGCTTTTCGCGTTCCGGAACGAGAAGGCGTTTTGCGATGTGCTCGGCGGTTCACGTTCTCTATACCCCCTAGGGGTATCATACATGGAGACCACCCTGGCGTCAACTCGGAAAAGGTTGGGCGCGCGAACCTACAAACCGGCGAGGATGTGGCCCAGCTTGGCTTTCTTGGTTTTCAGATAGGCGCGCGAATGCTGGCTGGTGCGAGGCCGGCAGGGAACTCGCTGGGCCACGCGGACTCCAGCGTTTTCCAACTGCTCGACCTTATCGGGATTGTTGGAGAGCAGGCGCACGGAGTGCACGCCCAGTGCCTGCAGGGCGCGCGCGGCAAAATCGTAGTCGCGCGAATCGGCCGCGAAGCCGAGTTCGCGATTCGCTTCGACGGTGTCCAGGCCGCGGTCCTGCAGTTCGTAGGCTTTGAGTTTATTGATGAGGCCGATGCCGCGGCCCTCTTGTGGGAGGTATAAGACGATCCCGGCAGGTTCCCGCGCGATCTTGCGCAGAGAAAATTCCAGCTGCGCGCGGCAATCGCAGCGCTCGGACGTGAATACGTCGCCGGTGAGGCATTGCGAATGCACGCGCACCAGCGGAGCTTTCTTGCCCACGGCGCGCAGGCCGCGCAAACCTCCGTGCACAATGGCGACGGCCTCTTCCTTCGGGCCGCGCCCTTCGATACCGAAAATCTGGAATGCGCCGTAGCGCGTGGGCAATTGCGCCCGCGCCACCACGCGCGCTGCGCGATTTGTGCCTTGACGCCTTCCCACCGCATGTTTTTTCTTCGCCATTGGAATATATCAGTATAGCAGGCCGCACAAAATCGGCGCCGCGCCGCCCAGGAGACCAGATCACCGTGCAGGCGGGGACGCTCGGGACCTGATTTGTCTCATTCATCGGCGTCGTTTCTTCTGTTGTTTGGCTCCGCAGCAGACGCGAGAAGCGCGCTTGGCGTCCCTCGCCAGTTCCGGGACGTCGCGAAAGCATTCCTTCAGGCACTCGATCAAACTGCGATGAAATGAAGAAGCGGGCGCAATGAGCTTGTAGTAGGCCCAGAGACCTTGCTTTCTTTTTTCGATCAACCCGGCCTTTCGGAGATAGGCCAGATGGCGGGACGCTCGAGGCTGTGGCACGCGGATGATGCTTACGATGTCGCACACGCACATTTCGTCTTGGACCAAGAGGTGCAGGATACGCAACCGCGTGCGGTCGGAGAAGGCTCGAAACATGAGATTGACTCTCGGAGTGGGCATCCTTTATATTCGCTTATGCGAATATAGTATGTTTCGCTTCGCGGCTCAAGGAGAAGATGAACAGCGGGCCAAATGACAACGTCTGGCTGGTTTGAACGCGAAAAGCAACAGGGCGGCTCGCTCGGATGAGGCGTGCGAGCGAAACGGGTTTACCATGGTGCGATTTTCTGGGTGTATCCTGAGGACTTAGAATGTCGCGAACCCTACGAATAGCTGCGGGTGCGGTGTGCTTCTGTTTCGTTTTCAGTGCGAGCGCGAGTTTTGGGCAAAATAAAGCAGCGCCAGCGCCCGCGGATGCGCCGCCGCAGGTTGTCGCAGCGCCTGCCGCGAATGCGGCGGATGTTAGCTCGCCTGATGCGATCGTCGCGGCGGTTTACGATGTGATTTCCGGGCCGGCCGGTCAAAAACGCGATTGGAATCGCATGCGTTCGCTTTTCACCTCCGACGCGCGGCTCGTTGCCGTGATCACGCAGAAGCAGGCAGGTCTCGGCTTGATTTCGCTGAGTCCGCAGGGCTACATCGACCGTGCCGGCGCTTACTTTGATAAGAACGGTTTCTGGGAACGGGAAACCGCGCGGCGCACTGAGCAGTGGGGGAACATTCTGGAGTGCTTCAGCACCTATGAATCGCGGCATGACGCGAAGGACGCCACGCCCTTTGCGCGCGGAATCAACAGCTTTCAATTATTCAACGACGGAACGCGCTGGTGGATTGTCACAATTTACTGGCAAGAAGAATCGGCGGCGAATCCTTTGACGCCGGAATTCCTTCCGCGTTCCAAATGAGTTGCCCGAGAGAGGGACGCGATGCTTCCGATGCGACGTTCCGATCCGCCGGCTGAGCGGAGTTACATCGCATCTTCGGTTGCGAGTGTCGCCGCCGGCTTCTTGGCCGGCGTGGTGGTGATCACCACCACACCGATCAGAACGAACAGAGTGCCCAGCATCGTTCGCGCGGTCAGTGCTTCGCCGCCCAGAAAATACCCGACCAGCACCGCCACGATCGGGTTCACATACGCGTAAGTGCCTACCTTGGTTGGCGATTCGTGATGGAGCAGCCACACGTATGCCGTGAAACCAATGATGGATCCCGCGATGATCAGGTAGAGCAGCGCGAACCATGCTCCGCGCGTCACGCTCGTGGGATGAAAGCCGCGGAATTCACCAAAGGCGGCCGCGGCGAGCCACAAAAATCCTCCCCCGCAGAGCATCTGCGAGCCCGCGCTCATCACTTTCGAAGAAGGCAGCGGCAGCATGCGCGTAAATGACGCCGCCACCGACCAACTAATGGACGCAAAGATCAATGCCGCAGCGCCCCGCTTGTCAATCGGCGCACCGCCGAGATTCAACGACCGGCTCATCAGGATTGCAACTCCGAAAAGGCCGATCGAGAGCGCGACGATCAAGCGAACGGTGAGCCGCTGCGTTCGCAAAAGGATAATTTCTGACAGCGCCATGAATGCCGGAATGGTGGCCAGCATCACGGCGGCAATTCCGGACGGCACGCGCTGCTCGGACCAGAACAACAATCCGTAGTCGAAGACGAAGATTACGATGCCCAGTATGGATGCTGACTTCCATTCGCGCCTGGTCGGAGAAGGCTCGCCGCGAGCGATCATCCACACATATAGCGCCAATCCCGCGATGGAGAAACGCGTCGCCGCCAGGATCAGTGGCGGGACTTCGTGGACTCCGATGCGAATCGCGAGGAATGTGGAGCCCCACACGAAATAAATGATCGCGAAGGCCAAAAGCGTCTTCCACGCGGGGCGATGGCTGGTCATTTCCATGGCGGAATCCTGCTGATAATTTAGCAAGTCTCCCGACCGATTGCTTGCGCCCCGCGCATCGCTGCGCGCCGTCAAGCAGTCCACATTGTCACTAGAGTGTGCGGCTCGTAGGCCGGCCCGCAACGCGCAGGCTAGCGTCGCAGTCGCGAGTCGGGCGATCTTTACATCCCCGCGCGCATTCGCTACCGTAACGCCCGGCTTCCGCGTTTGCGGCCGCGAGGAACATGGGATTTTTTCTCGGTGGAAAAGACCTGATTTTTACGTTGGTGCTGCGCGTGGGTTTCGCGGCGTCGCTGGCGGCTTTGCTGGTGCGCTTCCGCTCGTTCCGCAAGCTGCTGTACACCGAAATTCGCAACTCCGATGAAAAAGTAAAGTTGCTGCTGTTTCTCACCCCGCCGCTCGCGATCGGAGTCTTGCTGCGGCTGGTGGGCTACCGGTTTTTCGATCTGACCCTCGAAGGCTCGTTTTTGATGGGGCTGGTAGGCGGCAGGATCGTGGGCTTGCTGGGCGGCTCGCTGATCAGCTTGCCGGCATTCGGAAATCACGAATGGCTTTCAAGCCCGCTGGCGGCGTTGGTGGGGCTATTTGCGGGAATGATTCGCGACGCGATGCCGGAAAAAGAGGACGTCTGGCATTTCGGGCCTTTTCTTTTCTTGGGCGTGCCGCAGTGGCTGTGGAATCTGGTGCGTTTTCGGCGCGGCAATTGGGCCATGCTCCCGCTTTTCGGACTGACCGCGGTGGAGGTGGGGCGGCTGGCGCTGGCAAGCGCCGTCCCGGCGCAGTGGCTCTATTCCGACAGCCCGGAAAACTGGGCCTACGCGATCCTGGTGGTGCTTTCCACGGTGATGTGCGTGGCCATGGCCGTGAAAATCTGGAATAACACGCGCATCGAAATGAACCTGGAGCAGAACCAGCAACTGCTGCTGCGTGCGCGCATGGACGCGTTGACCGCGCAGATCAATCCCCATTTTCTTTTCAACACGCTCAATACCGTCGCTTCCCTGATTCGCTTTGATCCGGACAAGGCGCGCGCGGTGGTGATTAAGCTTTCGAATATTCTTCGGCGGCTGCTCCGCAAGCACGAGACGTTTGTACCGTTGCGCGACGAGCTAGATTTCATTGATGACTATCTCGATATCGAAGTAGCGCGCTTCGGTCCGGACAAACTGCGCGTGGTCAAGGACGTGGACGAAGAAGCGCTCGATGCATTTATTCCCAGCATGCTGCTCCAGCCGATGGTGGAAAATTCGATCAAGCACGGACTCTCGCCGCGACTCGAAGGCGGCGAAATTCTGCTGCGCACCCGGCGCCGCGATGGGCGTTTGACTATCGAGATCGAAGACAACGGCATGGGAATCACCCCGGAGCGGCTGGCCGAGGTGTACGGCGGCGGCATCGGCATCAGCAACGTGCACGAGCGCCTGCGGCTGCTCTACGGCGATCAATTCAAGATGGACATCCGCAGCCAGGAAGGCCGCGGTACGCAGATTCACATCGAAATTCCGGAGCTGGTCACCTCTGAGCCGTTTGCATTTTAGAGTGCCGCGCGGAAATTGCGGACGCGGCTCCCGCGATTTGCGCGCCGCGCGCTCCACACATCGTCGCCGGCCAGCCGCGCATCCGAGCTAACCGGCAAGGATGAAATAAAATTGCGGCGTGCCCGTGGGAGGGAACGTCGTAGAATGACGGGCGATGACACTCGACACTGACGAAACAAAGCCAGAGCCGCGCAAGACCACGGTGCTGGAAGACACGGACAAGTCCAGCTCGCGTTCGGCGATTCTGCTATTGATTGTGGTGTTTGTGGTGGCCATCTATTCGGTCAGCTACGGCATTCAGACGCTCGCGTGGCTGGAAACCAAGAGCTGGGCTTCCGCGAGTCCCTGGCTGCGCGCCGTGCCCGACCTGCGCGCTGCGCCCGCGC